>JAUILJ010000115.1 GCA_030433055.1 Polyangia bacterium | reverse complement strand
GGTGCGCTTCCGACTCGCGCAACCGGGGCAGGCGCTGCGGGGGATTCGGGAAGCTCTCGGTTCGTCCTCGGAGTTGTGGTCGACCACCCAGGCTGCGCTCGGCGGAGCGCTTGCCGCCGCGACGGGATCGCTGAAGAAGTCTCCCGCCTGCGTCCTGAATCAAGCGCCCGTTGGGCCACACCGCGGCTATCGAGGCCTGGCGTTCGACCTCGAGCGCGCCAAGCAAGTGCGCCGAGCCGCGGACTGCAAGCTCAACGACGTCATGCTCGCGGCGGTGGCGGGCGGCCTCTCGGAGTATTTCCGTGAGAAAGCAGAAGAGGGTCACCCTGCGCCTGAGGTCTTGCGTGTGATGGTCCCGGTGAGTCTGCACGGAGAAGGCACCTCGGACACCATGGGTAACCACGTCTCCCTGATGATCATGCCGCTGCCGCTCGAGGCCACAGGGCCACGCCAGCGTCTCGAGCGCCTGGTGACCGAGACCCGAGCCACCAAGCAGAGTGGATCCAGTGACGCGTTCGCGATGGGTCAGTCGCTGGCAGAGTGGACGTTCGCGCCGCTGGTGCCCCTCGTCGTCCGCATGGCGGTCTCGATCACGCCGTATCACTTGATCGTCACCAATGTGCCTGGGCCAGGCTTCCCGCTTTACCTGCTGGACTCCAAGCTCACCCAGCTCTACCCGATGGTGCCGCTCTACGGGAATCAGTCCCTGGCCATCGCGCTGGTCAGCTACGACGGAGGCCTGTTCTTTGGGCTCTCGACCGATGCTGACCAGGTGCGCGATCTCCCGCTGATCGCTCGCTGCATCGAAACTGCGTTCCAAGAGCTGTGCGATGCGTACCTCGGCGCTGAGGAGACGGCTGGATTGGCGCAGCGCGGCGCCTAGGGCTACGCTGCGCGGCCATGGGAGCCACCTTCGATCACGTGCATATCTACTCGGCCGATCCCGAGGTCGCCCTGAAGTTCTGGCAGCAGGCGATGGGCGCCGAGCCCGTCGGTGATCTGGGGGACGTGAGATTGCTGATCCTGGGCGGTCAGTTCTTGGCCATCAGTGCGTTTCCCGAAGGCAATGAGCCCGCGGAGGCTGGTGAGATCGGGGACGGCGCGTTCAAGCGCGGCCTCGGGGTGGCTCACGTGGGCATCAACGTGGACGACATCCAGGCGCTGTTGCCCAGGCTCGAAGCGCACGGAGCGGTGGTGCACACGGCGTTTCGAGAAGGCTCGGAGCTGCGGGGAGCACCGAGTGATCCAGGGGAGTCGAGCCCGCTGCGCTACGTGTATTTCACCGCTCCGGACGGTGTGATCGTGGAGCTCACCCAGTACGTCCTGCCACGGCACCTGGTGCCTGCAGCGCGGGCGCTCAGCGGTTTCAACCGTGCGGTGCACATCGCTCGCCGGAGCATCGGGCGGGCCCTGGTGCGCGCCGCGGGTTGAGGCGCGGGCCCAGGGCGTCTCACCCCCAGATCCGCTGGCGAACGTTCTGGTCGAGCCTGCGCGGGGGGATTGGGTTAGGCTCGCTGCATGAGCGCCGAGGCTGGCAAGAGGCAGAGTCTAGCGGACAAATTCGCGGCGTTCAGTGAGCACTGGCGCCCGAAGGTGTTGGCAGAGCTCAACGGGCAGGAGCTGAGGGCGGTCAAGACCCAGGGCGTGTTCCCGTGGCACCGGCACGAGGACTCCGAAGAGATGTTCCTGGTCTGGCGCGGGAAATTCCGTGTGGAGTTTAGAGATCGCAGCGTGGAGCTCGGCCCGGGTGAGTTCATCGTCGTCCCTCGCGGAGTCGAGCACCGCACGGCCTCCGACGAGGAGGCAGAGGTGCTGATCTTCGAGCGGGCCGAGGTAGTGAATACGGGCGACGCCGAGCCCAGCGAGTTCACCGCACCTCAGGGTGTGGAGCTTTGAAGCCCGCGGCGTCCCAGGCCGCGAACGCGATGAAGCCCACGGATTGCTTGGGCAGCCCGAAGCGTCGAGTGGCGATCGAGTAAGCCTCGGGCGCGGGTTTGTAGGTTCGCGCTGCGTCGGTGCTGAGCTGCGCCAGGGGCAGCCCGGAGCGCGAGATCGCGCGTTGCAGCGAAGAAGCGCCGGGGGTCGAAGACGACGAAGGCGTCCAGGGCCAGCGCGCGCAGCTCAGGCGTCCCCGTGGCTGGTTGCCTTGGGGAGACGTTCGCCGTGCTCGTGGCGCACCCGAGGGGCGCTGCTGCGATCAAGCCAAGAAGCTGACGACGGGAAGGCATGCCGAAGCACTAGCAATCAAGCGTCGCGATCGGATCAAACACGAGCGCCGCGCAGAGCGCTACGTGCCGACCGTGGCGGGGCAGGCGCTGCTCGAACGCGCGCTGGGGATGCAGGCAGAGGTCGCCGCGGCCCAGCGCGCGCTCCGTGCCTTTCAAGACCAGGCGGCAGGGGTCGTTCGGGTCTCGGCTCCGGAGTGGGTCGTGGCGCGGGCGCTGGTACCCGTGGTCGCAGCGCTGGCCCAGCGGCACCCGGGCGTGCGAACCGAGCTGGTCTCCGAAGCCGCGAGGGCCAACCTCCCTGCGGGTGAGGCGGACATCGCGATCCGGGCGCGGCGCTTCGAGCTGCCGGGCACGTGGCAACGCGTCGTCGGGCGCGTCGAGTTCGCGCTCTATGCCTCGAGGAACTACGTCCGGCGCTACGGGCGCTGCTTGCAGCCCGGGGCGGCGGGGCATCGGCTGATCTGCATGGACGATGGCGATGGCCCGATCGCGGACGTGGAGTGGCTGAACAAGGTCGCCGGGGAGGCGAGCGTGGTGGCGAAGGCAAACGGGCGCGAGGTCATGAGTCAGCTCGCTCTGGAGGGCTGTGGGATCGCCTGCCTACCTCGGTTGATCGGTGACGGGCAGCCACGGCTCGTTTGCCTCGAGGGTTTGGGAGAGGCGCCGCCGCGCAGGCTCTGGCTCGGCGTGCACCGGGACCAGCGCGCGGTGCCACGCATTCGTCGCGTGAGCACCGCGATCGCGGAGCGTCTGGTCGAGCTGCTTCCCCTCAAGCGGGTGACTTGAGCCAAACGGCGTGCGATCCTGCGCCCATGGCCGCCACGCGGGTGACGATTCGTTTCGAGAAGCCGAGCTTCATGCTCCCGGGATCGGTGCTGGCGGTGTCCCTGGACGCGCAGCAAGTATTCTGTGGAGACTTCACCTTGGGGTTCGACACCACGCTCGAGGTCGCCCCGGGTGCTCACCAGCTCACGACCCAGATCCAGCTCGGAATCGTGCGGAAACGCGCGGTCCAGGTGTCCGTGGAAGCGGGGCGCCACACGGTGATCATCCTGCAGTACAGTCGCTTCTGGGGGAACTTCACCAAGAAGCCCAAGGTCTTCGTGGAGTAGCCGCTCCCGCTCCGAGGTCGCCAACTGAATTGGCGGTTGGGCTCCGTGAGGAAGCGAGCACCCGGACGCGCTGATGGGCAACTTTGTCAGCGGTTCGCGCAGGGTGCCGATCTATGCTGGAGCAATGCTGGCGAAGCGCGCGAGGTGGCTGGTGGCATCGGGCTTGGTCGCGCTGGGCTGTGGTGGTCTAGCGAGCGGGAGCGACTCCGAACCCGGACAGAGCAGCGCTCAGCCGGGTGTGCACGTGAGCTATCGACGTGTGGCTCACCGCGCGGGGCCCGAGGGGCCATCAGCGCTCTGCTTACCAAGCGTCGTGACGGGGGTTGAGTGCCTCCTGCTCGAGGGGCGAGCTCGCGGCAGCGCGCCTTGTGCGTGTGACGAATCGATGGGTCTGCACGAGCCGAGCGCGGCGGCGCTCAAGGCTTCCTCCGGCACGCTGTGCGACGCCCCCGGCAGATCCGCGTGCTCCGGCTTGTGTATCTGTGAACGGGCGGACCCGCTAGTGGGGCTCACAGTGGACGAGCAGTGCCCGGGGGCGTTGCCGTACCTCCTAGCCATCGATACCGAAGCGCTCGAGGTGCTGCTGAGCTGCCAAGCGAGCGCGACCGCCGAGTGGTCAGGCGTGTCGCAGGAAGATCGAGCCGTGGGTGAAGCATGTGTTCCCAGCTTGGAACAGGAGCCGCGGATCTCGTTCGCCGATGGCGTGGATGCTCTGGATGTGGGCACTCCGCAATGCGCCACCGGTCTTTGCCTGGCTCACCGCTTCGAGGGGCGCACCGATTGCCCGTACGGCAGCGTGGAGGAGAACGGCTGCGTCGAGCAGAGCGGCCCAGCGGGCACGGGGCAAGTCGCTGCTCAGGCGCTGAACTGGCGCTCGGATCACGCGGTCACGTGCACCTGCCGCTGCGACGCCCCCGATCCGTGCGTGTGTCCCGACGATATGGTGTGCGAGCCGCTCTTCGAGTCGCTGGGCACCGTGGCGTCTCCGGCTCGCGGGTCCTACTGTGTCTATCCACGGCCGATTGGGTTGGAGGGTCAGTGTTCCCAGAGCCTGCAGAACTGCGACGATTGAGCTTGGCGGGTAGTCCTGACTGAGCTTTCGCGAAGTGTTTGCGCGCCGCTTGGAGAAGCACGCGGACTGGCTTATGGATAGGCGGCTGGGCGAACCCTTGGAGAGCAAGATGAAGATCGACATTGGAATCAAGGCCGAGAAGCGTGAACAGATCGCAGGGGGGCTCTCGCGAGTCCTCGCGGATACGTACACGCTCTACTTGAAGACCCATAACTTCCACTGGAACGTGACGGGTCCGATGTTTCAGACGCTGCACTTGATGTTCGAAACTCACTACACCGAGCTCGCGCTCGCGGTAGATCAGATCGCTGAGCGTATCCGTGCGCTGGGCCTTCCCGCGCCAGGCACCTACAAGGAGTTCGCGAAGCTCTCAGCGATCAAAGAGGATACGGGCGTGCCGAAGGCGGAGGACATGATCAAGCGCCTCGTCGAGGGTCACGAGACGGTGGCGCGTACTGCGCGCGAGGTATTTACGGCGGCGGAGGGAGCGAACGATCAGCCCACGTGCGACTTGCTCACTCAGCGCATGCAGGTGCACGAGAAGACCGCCTGGATGCTACGCAGCCTGCTCGAGTAGTTTCTGAGAATCGTTTTCAATTAGCTTGGCTCTCACGAGAGACCCCGACAATGAGCGCTGCGCTGCTGGGCCGCGGCGCGAACTGGGTCTGAAAGGACAAGCAAATGGAAACGAAGGCATTCAACATGCCGCTTCTGGGAGACGACTTCCCGACCCTCGAGGTGCAGACCACGCACGGGCCGATGTCGATCCCAGGCGACCTCAAAGGCAGCTGGTTCGTGCTCTTCAGTCACCCGGGTGACTTCACTCCCGTGTGCACCACAGAGTTCGTTGCGTTTCAGAATCGCATCGAGCAATTCAACGAGCTGAACGCGAAGCTCATCGGGATGAGCGTCGATCAAGTCTACTCCCACATCAACTGGGTCAATTGGATCCAGGAGAAGCTGGGGGTGGAGATCACCTTCCCCATCGTTGCGGCGAACGATGACATCGCCCACCGCTTGGGGATGCTGCATCCAGGGAAGGGGTCCAACACGGTGCGCGCTGTGTTCATTGGGGATCCCCAGGGCAAGGTTCGCCTGGTGCTTTACTACCCCCAGGAGATCGGCCGGAACATGGACGAGATCGTGCGTGCGCTGCGCGCACTCCAGGTGTCGGATGCTCAGGGCGCCGTACCTGCCGACTGGCCCAACAACGAGCTGATTGGCGATCGGGTGATTGTTCCGCCCGCCAAAGACGTGGTGACGGCCAAGCAACGCCTCGAGGACTACGAGGGCTACGCCTGGTGGTTCGTTCACAAGCCGCTGGAGAAGTGAATGGCGTCTGAGGGGCCGCGCCGTGAGTAGCGCTGGCTGCTCGCGGCGCACAACGTCGCGTCCCTGGGAGAAGCCTACGTGCGGGGGTCAGAAATTTCCGTGCGGTACCCGGATGGCGAGCGCCCCACGCGCTTCTTGAAGCGCCGGCTGAAGTGCGAAGTGTCGGCGAAGCCACAAACGTAGCCGATTTGCGTCACGCTCAGGTTGCTGGTCTGGAGCAGGCGCTTGGCTTCGTCGACTCGCACGCCGTCTACCAGCTCGGAGAAGTTGGTGTGGTCGGCAGCCAGCGCTCGCTGCAAGGTGCGGGGTGCTGCGTCCAGGCGCCGAGCGATCTCAGTCAGCGTCCAGGTGCGCCCCAGGTCCTCGCGGATGAGGGCGGAGATGGCCGAAGCGGATGCGCTGGTTTCACTGAGTTCGCGCCGCGCCTCTCGGGCCAGCAGGAGCTGGTCGAGGCCTTCCATGGGGCGCCGCGTGGGCTCGAAGGTGTCCCACTCGAAGTGCCAGACCGCGTACGGTCCGGCGCCCGGTTCGGCGAATTCACCGCTCCGATATGTCCATGCGTCGGGGGCCGCCGAGCGGGGGAAGCGCAGGCGCAGGCCGCGACACCCCACCTGCTCGAACAGCGCGATATGTTGCCCCGCGGCAGCGAGATCTTCGGTCTCGCGGGGAGGCTCCGGGCCCAGCGAAGCGTGCTCCAGCACGATGCAGTGGGAGCCCTGGTCGAGCACCCGCACCACGTGTCGTGAGTGGATGAAGCGACCCAGGCGCGCCTCCTTCTCGATCACCAGGTCGATGCGGTCGCTGTTGAGCAGCACGAACAGGATGGGATCGGAGAGGTCGTGGAGGGTCTGCCCGGCTTGGAGCAGGCACTTCGCTCCGCCTCGTCGGCGCGCTAGCTCCAGCACTTCGCGGTAGGGTTCCAGGGGTACACCCGCCTCGTCTCCCCCCAGGAAGCCGAGGTCGAGATCCGCCGGAAGTGCATCGGGGCTGAAGCGCTTCAGCCCCGCCATCACCACGTCGACGATGATCTGATTGATGCGACCCGCCACGACAGCAGCCTAGCCGAAACGGGCGCTGTGGGGGACACACGGCCTCGATCAGCGACCCTGAACCAGGCGCCGCGCAACGCCCGGCGCGAGGCGATGCATACCGAGCAGCAGCTTCGCCTTGCCGATCACGATGCGCTCCCGTCGAGCCCGCAGCCCACGCACGATTGTGGCGGCGGCTTGCTCCGCGGAAATCGCTCCGTCCTGACGGCCACGCGTCATCTCCGTTGCGACGACCGGAGGGATCACCTCGACCACCCGTACCCCGTGACTGGCCAAGCGAGGTCGGATCGCGTGACTCCAAGCACTGAACGCGGCCTTGGTCGCGCTGTACACCGGAGCCCTCGGAGAGGGTACGATGCCGAGCGCAGACGTGAGGTTGACCAAACAGCCGTCACCCGAGGCGACCAGCAGCGGGAGCAGCGCCTGAGTGAGGGCGATGGGGGCGCTGAAGTTCAGCGCAATCTCCTGGTTCGCCCGCTGCATGTCGAGGCCCGCGCACACGTCGTGGTCGAACTGAACGCCCGCGTTGTTGATCAGCACATCCAGCCCAGTCAGCTCGCCGCGCACGACGCTGAGCAGCCGCTGCCGGTCCGTCTCGTCCGTGATGTCGCAGGCGATCCCGCGCACTCCGAGGGCGCGCTGAGTTGCCTGCAGGGCGTCGCGATCGCGCCCGCAGACGACGACCTCCGCACCTTCGTCGACCAGGGCCTCCGCGAGCGCGCGGCCGATGCCGCGGGTGCCGCCGGTAATCAGTACCTTGCGGAAAGATAGAGCCGCCGTGCGCCGCGCCTGCTGCTCAGAACGCATAGCCCACCCCCAGCGCGAACAGATGATAGGCGTTCGTGATCTTGCTCTCGAAGTTCTCCTCCGCGCGCTGCTTCATCGCTCTGCGCTCCTCGTCGGACATCGGGCCGCCGTGGATCTGGACATCTGGCTTCGGGATGTCGAAGAGCCAGCCGGTCCACTCCACGTTCAGCGTGATGCCGTTGGAGAACGTGTAGTCATAGCCGAGGCCAATCGCTGGACGCAGGCCCGCCTTGCGGGTCTGGACGACGCGAGTGCCGTCTTCAAACAAGGTCTCCTCTCGGTCCTCGTCGTTGAAGACCATGCCGAGGGACAGGAACGGCGAGTAGCGATGGGGGCGCAGCCGCGTGTGCAGCAAGAAGCGCTGGCCCACGCTCTCCTCGGACTTGATCAATCCTGCTTTGCCGAGGCCGCTGGCGTTGAAGGAGCTATCGTCTCGGCGGATGGTGTCAGGCACTTGGTAGACGAAGCCGACGTACACCAGCTCGTTCACGTAGTAACCGAGGGAGACACCGGGCTTGAAGGAGCCACCCCATGGCAGCTCCCCCAGGTTCACACCCGCATAGACCGCGCCATCGAGGGCGCTGTCGGTGGGGGCGGCGTAGGCGGCATTGCTCGAGAGCAGGCCCGTGAGCAGGGCAATCAGTCGTTTCTTCATGCCTCCAAGCTAGGCGCTCGGGGCCTGACGAACTTGAACGCCTGCGCCAGCGCCGATGGACGATGGCGCCACCGGTCGCTCGCAGGGCGACGTGGGCTGCCCTAGGAGAACTTGCCTTCCACGTGGAAACGTACGGACTTGTCGTGGATCGGGCGAAATGCGTGGACGAACCCGGCATAGTCGTGCGCCATGCGTGCGGCGCTCTTGCGCTGGGAGAAGGTTGCCCCTGAAGCAAGCTCGAGCCGGAGAACGCGAACACTCGGGTTCAGTTCCTGATGCGGCCCGCCTCGCGCCGTCAAAACAGCTGCCAGCCGACGTGAAGTGCGCCGTAGGGAATGACGGGGAACACGTCATACTTCTCCCCTCCGACGCTGCTGCTCCCGCCAATCGGAGCCGTCACGCCGAGTCCGAACCAGGGCATGAGGTAGAGCCCGCGATCGAAGGGGAACCAGGTATACCCTGTCCGCGGCATGAGCAACAGGTTGCTGCCATCCGCTTCACCGGGCACGCCGGCACGCTCGTAGTGGAAGCGCTGGATCGCCAGCTGTGCACCGAAGAACCACCCGCGTGGTTCCGCGTGGAGATAGTAGTCCACGAACGCACCGGCGCCGAGGCTCAGTCGGACCTCCCAGTCCTCGTCCGCGTTGTTCGGGTTCGCGTTCACCAGGAGATCTGGGAAGTCGAGCGCGTAGGCGCCGAGCCCGACCGACCAGTGAGAGCGCTCGGGGCTCAACCGCGCATGGGCCGCAAAACCGCTGAAGGCGAAGGTAGCCGGATCCGTCTCCAGGTGGAGGTGCGGCGCGGCGTCGGCAGTCGAGGCGCACCAGAAGAGCGCGCTGAACACCGCGAGGGGGAGGGAGCTGAGCAAGGTGCTGGGAGTCTTCATGTAACCTCTAAACTAGATATTTGGTATGTGTAGTTATGGTCAAATCAGAGGCCGGCGTGATGCCGGCCTGTCGCGAGACTCTGCTTGAGTGGTGTCGGGCTCCGCTACTTGCTGCCGAACTGGCTCAGCAGCTGGTCGATGGTCGTCTCGCCAAGGCATGCGCGCATCGCCGCCTCTGCGGAACTCAGCGCGTCCCGGATGGCTGCCTGGGCCTTGGTGGGCCGCTCGCCCTTGGCGCGCACTCGTTGATGGGTCTGGAACAGCGGCCGCTTCAGTTCCATGGCGTGCAGCACGTCCGCCAGAGAGATCTTGCTCGCGGGCAGCGCCAGCCGCACGCCGCCCTTCGCACCCTCCTGAGTCTCGATGAAGCCGGCGCGCACGAGGCTCTGGAGGATCTTCGCCACGGTCGGCGTCGGGATCCCCAGGGATTCAGCGACGGCGCGGGTGGGTACATGCTCGTACAAGCCTTGACGGATCTTGTCGGCGACGAAGACCAGGATCAGGATCGCCTGAGAGTAGCTCGTGGGGTAGCTCATGATTCACGATGTGCGTTTGAACTAGATATTCTTTATACGGAGTTTAATTGATGTCAAGCGGGCCAGCCGAGGCCCACGGTCCGGCACCCAGGTCAGCCCGGGCGGGCGACGGTCCGGGATCCTGTTTTTCCTCGCGTTCTTGGCTGAGGGTCCGTTAGACCTCGGTAGCTTGGAATTCTGCGCTGGCAGGCGGCGTTCCTGCCCACGAAACCATGCACTATTCATCTCGACGCGCGTTCCTCACCTTCACGGCGGCTGCCTTCGCGGGCGCTTGCAGTTCCGTTCGATCGGCCCAGGCGCCGTCCCCTGCGGCACCCACCGGCTCACCGCCGACGCCCAGCGAGCAGGGGCCGGACGATGCCCTGGCCGAACTCGAGAGTGCGATCGGTGGGCGCGTCGGGGTCTTCGCCTTGGACAGCGGAAGCCGGCGCACTGTGGCCCATCGCGCGGACGAGCGCTTCGCGATGTGCTCCACGTTCAAGTGGGCCTTGGTCGCTGCTGTGCTGCAACAGGCCGACCGTGGGGAGATCGTCCTGAGCACGCCGGTCAGCTACGGCGAGGCGGACCTGCTCGAGTACGCGCCCGTTGCCCGGGAGAACCTCGGGAAGGGCAGCATGACGATCGAAGAGCTGGCTCGGGCGGCTGCGCTGGTCAGCGACAACACCGCCGCGAATCTGCTGCTCGATCGGATCGGCGGACCGGCAGGCTTCACTCAGTTCATGCGCTCGGTCGGGGATGACGTGACTCGACTCGATCGCACGGAACCCACGCTGAACACCAACGAAACCGACGATGAGCGGGACACCACCTCCCCCAAGGCGATGGCCGGCGCAATGAGCAGCGTACTCACCGGTGACGTCCTGGAGCCGAGCAGCAGAGAGCAGCTGACGGACTGGCTGGTGCAGTGTGAGACGGGTCGCGATCGGCTCCGCGCGGGGCTGCCCCAAGGGTGGAAGGCGGGTGACAAGACCGGTACCGGTATGCGTGGCGCGGTCAACGACGTCGCCGTGGTGTGGCCGCCTGGCCAGGCGCCGATCTTCATCGCTGCCTATCTCTCCGGAAGTGAGCTGGAGCTGGACAGCTTGAACAAGGCCCACGCAGCGATCGCTCGGCACGTAGTGGGACAGCTCGCAAAGTCGGATTCCGTGCGGAGAAAGTAGCGATTCGAGCGCGCCCCCGGGCTGCTCCTCACGCAGAGGGGGTCCCACCGTGGCAGCTTGGCTGCCTCACGGGGACCCGCGTTGCCTCCGCTCGGAATGCCTGGCATTAATAGAGGATGCAGACTCGAACCTACTCCACGAAGGCCGGCGAGGTCGTGCTCCGCACCATGCGAGAGGGGGACATCGACGCGTTGATCGCGTTGAACAAGGTGTGCTTCCCGAGCATGGCGGAGCAGAATGTGGTGTGGAACCGCGGCCAGCTCACCAATCACCTGCGCGTCTTCCCGCAGGGCCAGCTCGTGATCGAGCTCGAGGGTCGTGTCGTGGGGGCTGCCGCGAGCCTGATCGTGCACATGGGGATCGACCCGTACCGTCAGCACACCTACTCCGGCATCACCGACGGTGGCTTCTTTCATAACCACGATCCGCAGGGAGACACCCTGTACGGCGCTGACGTCTACGTCCACCCTGACCTGCGCGGCAAGGGCGTGGGTCGCGTGCTGTACGACGCCCGACGGGAACTCTGTCAGTCGCTGAACTTGCGCCGCATCCTCGCCGGTGGCCGCATGCACGGCTACCACGAGGTCTCCCAGGAGATGACACCCGAGGAGTATGTCGCCTCGGTCGAGGAGGGAAAGCGCCGGGACCTGGTGCTGAGCTTTCAGTTGCGAGAAGGCTTCGTGGTCCGCGGGATCCTCAAGAACTACATCCGAGATCCGCTGAGTCACAACTCGGCGACGCTGATCGAGTGGCAGAATCCGGAGTTCAAGCCGAGCGAAGATGGCGACGTGCGCAAGGTGCGCGTCGCCTGCGTGCAGTACCAGGTACGCAGGGTCAACAGCTTCGAAGACTTCGCGGATCAAACGGAGTACTTCGTCGAGACTGCAGCAGATTACCGTGCGGATTTCGTGGTGTTTCCAGAGCTGTTCAGCGTGCAACTCCTCAGCCAGGAGAGCTTGAAGAAGCTGCCCAGCCTCGAGGGCATTCGCCGGCTCACGGAGCTCGAAGAGCCGTTCTTCGAGCTGATGACGCGCATGGCGAGAGACTACGGCGTGCACATCGTCGCTGGCACGCACCCCATTGCCCGCGATGGAGTGATCTACAACGTGTCGCCATTGTTCTTCCCCAACGGGAACCACGTCGTTCAGCCGAAGCTGCACATCACCCCGTCGGAGCGGAAGTATTGGGGCATCACCGGCGGCAATGAGCTCCCGGTGATTCAGACTCCGAAGGCCAAGGTCGGCATACTGATCTGCTACGACTCGGAGTTCCCGGAGGCCGCACGGCACCTCGCAGATCAAGGGGCCGAGATCATCTTCGTGCCCTACTGCACGGACACCCGCGAAGGGCACCTGCGAGTGCGCTACTGCTGCCAGGCTCGAGCCATCGAGAACCAGGTCTACGTCGCGGCGGCCGGTGTGATCGGCAACTTGCCGAGCGTGGCCGCGATGGATATTCACTACGGGCGAGCGGCGGTCTACACACCGAGCGACTTCGAGTTCGCTCGAGACGGCGTGCAGGCACAGGCCGACAGCAACGTGGAGATGCTCCTCGTCACCGACCTGGACATCAACGATCTGTATCGCTCGCGCACCAGCGGGAGCGTCACTCCGCGCCTCGATCGGCGCCGAGACTTGTTCGAGTTCCGCTCGAAGGTGAAGAGCCCCGAGCTGTCTCCCGAAGAGTCCGCGCCCATCGACCCGCACTCCGAAGACGACGACTAGCGTCCGCACGGCAATGCGTTAGTCGAGCAGGCTTCGGGTGGGCGAAGCCCCAGGACCTGCTATCCTCCTCCAGTGGTTCAGGGGGGGAGGCGCGCTGGTCTTCGCTCGGCAACGCTCGTGGTTGCGCTGGGCGTGCTGTGCGCCTGCGGTGGGAAGAATAGAGCCGGCGCCGCCAGCGCCGAGGACGTGCCGCCCGAGCAGTGCGTCGGCTCGAAGGCCTGCCTCGCCGCTGCCGACGCCTTGTTTCACCAGTATCTCCGGTGCCTGCCGCCCGAGCCTGGGGTCATTCGCTGCTACTTCGGCGGCGCCCCGCCGCCTTGCACCGGCCGCCCCAAGGAGCTGATGCGGCGCTTCCTGCGCGTCCACGCTCGCGCGCACCGCTACCTGGCCAAGGAGCGCGCGGCGATGCCCGTCAAGGAGCGCGAAGCTCACGATCGAGGCGAGCGATTCTGGCTCGAGCGGATAAGGCAGGTGGCAGCCAAGGAGCGCGCAGCGGAAGCCGCGCGGAAAGCCGAGATAGAGCGCAGGCGGAGGGAGCGGGCGAACGCTCGCCGTGACGCCGAAGTCGAGGGGAAGGAGTTCGACGAGGAGCTCGAAGAGCAGCTCGACGACGACTAGCAGGCTGCTGAAAGGCTCCGTCTTTCAGCAGTGAGATACGGAGATAGGCACTACCCGCGGTAGGCGAACAACAGGTGCCAGCCGTCCTCGTAGAACAGCACGACGGCGCCGTTCTCGAGGCGGAGTCGGT
>JAUILJ010000114.1 GCA_030433055.1 Polyangia bacterium | reverse complement strand
GGCGGATCTCGACGCCGCGACAGTCGGCGTGGAGTTGCCTGAGGATCGCTTCCTCGATCGGGAGTTGTCCTGGTTGGCCTTCAACCAGCGCGTGCTCGAACTCAGCCAAGACCCAGAGTTACCCCTGCTCGATCGGACCAAATTCCTGGCCATCTTCGCCAGTAATCTCGACGAATTCTTCATGGTTCGCGTTGCCGGGCTCAAACGCCGAATCGCTACCGGAATCGCCGTCCAAGCAGCCAGCGGCTACGCCCCGACGGAAGTGCTCGAGGCCATTTGGCATCGCGCCTACGAACTGCAGTGCCGACAGGCGGACATCTTCCGAAGTGACATTCGACCAGCCCTTGAATCAGCGGGCATCAGCCTGCTGCGATGGGATGAACTCACCCCGGCAGAGAAGACCGAAACCGACCGCTTCTTCGATGACAAGGTGTTCCCGATCCTGACCCCATTAGCGGTGGATCCTTCGCATCCCTTCCCTTACATCAGCGGCTTGTCACTAAATCTGGCGGTCGTCGTTCGAAATCCAGCAACGGGCAACAAACTCTTCGCGCGCGTCAAGGTTCCCCCGCTATTGCAGCGTTTTGTGGAAGTGGGGCCTCAGCGCTTTGTTCCCCTTGAAGATGTCATTGCAGCCCATCTCGATGAACTCTTCCCGGGTATGGAGATTTGCGAACACCACACCTTCCGCGTTACCCGCAACGAAGACGTCGAGGTGGAAGAGGACGACGCCGAGAACCTCCTGAAGGCACTTGAACGTGAGCTTGTGCGGCGCCGATTCGGACCACCGGTGCGCCTGGAGGTCGAGGAGAACATCGACCCGCACGTACTGGAACTCCTCGTCAGCGAGCTTGATGTCAGCGAACAAGAGGTCTTCCGACTCCCAGGGCCTCTCGACATGACCGGCCTGTGGTCCGTCGTAAGCCTTGATCGCAACGATCTCAAGCAACGAAAATTCGTTCCCAAGACCTCCCGATCACTGTCCGAGGTCGAAAGCGCCAAGGCGCCGGAGATCATGCCCATCGTCCGCGAGCGCGACGTCCTTCTCCATCACCCGTACGACTCCTTCTCCACGAGCGTTCAGCTCTTCTTGGAGCAGGCCGCAGTCGATCCCAATGTCTTGGCAATTAAGCAGACGCTCTACCGCACCTCGGGTGACTCACCGATCGTCGATGCCTTGATTCGCGCGGCGGAGGAGGGGAAACAGGTTCTGGCACTCGTCGAGATCAAGGCGCGCTTCGACGAACAGAACAACATCGAATGGGCGCGCAAGCTCGAGCAGGCCGGAGTTCACGTTGTCTACGGACTGGTCGGACTGAAGACCCACAGCAAACTGTCGATGGTTGTGCGCAACGACGGCGACCAACTGCGCCGCTACTGCCACATTGGTACCGGGAACTATCACCCCAAGACCGCGCGGCTATACGAGGACTTCGGATTGCTCACCAGTAATCCAGACGTTGGCGAGGATGTCTCCAACCTGTTCAACGTCTTGTCCGGCTACTCACGCAACACGGACTACCGGCGTCTTCTCGTGGCTCCCCACTCTGTCCGCTCTGGACTGATCGAGCGAATCGACCGCGAGATCGAACACCACCGTGCGGGGCGCCCGGCGGGGATTCGGTTCAAGAGCAATGCCCTTGTTGACGAGGAAGTCATCGACGCTCTCTACCGAGCCTCAGCACTCGGTGTTCCGATTCAAATCTGGGTGAGGGGTATCTGTTCTTTGCGACCGGGAATGCCCGGTGTCAGTGAAACTATTCGAGTTCGCAGCATTCTTGGACGCTTCCTCGAGCATTCACGCGCCTACTGCTTCACCAACGGTGGCAATCACTCGGTGTGGATCGGCTCCGCTGACCTGATGCATCGCAACCTTGATCGGCGCGTTGAGACTTTGGTGAGTCTGGCGGACCCTGAACAAATTGCCGAGGTGTACGAGCTCTTCGATCTGGCCTTCGATGCCGGAACTGCCGCCTGGGACTTGGATATCCATGGACAATGGCACCGCAAACTCACCGACGATGCCGGTCAGCCGCTACTTGATCTGCAGGAGTACCTGATCAGCAGCAAGTCCAAGCGCACCACCGCGCTGGGAAGCGCGTGAGCACAGCGACCGAGCATCGGGAGATCGAATTCAAGTTTCGAGTTCCCGAGGATGCGGCCATCGATTTACCCGCTGCGATCCTTGCAACGGGAATGAATGCGCAGACCCGGTCGGTGCGGCACATGACTGCCACGTACTACGACACCCCGAACCTAAGCCTCATTCGATGGGGCATCACGCTGCGTAATCGGATCGGAGGCGGGGATGACGGATGGCATATGAAGATTCCCGCCGGCCCCACCGACTCATCCCCTGCTCGCGACGAAATCCGCATTGAGAGCACCGCGCCAGGAATACCTCGCGAACTGGCATCGATTGCCGCGCCGCTGATACGCCGACAGGAAATTGTGGCGATGGCGATTGTTCGCACCGACCGCCAACCGATCGAACTGAGCGATGAGTCCGGGACACCTCTCATCGAGATTGCTGACGATTACGTCACGGTCTCCACCGCCGACAGTCCCGAGCCGATCTCGGAATTTCACGAGGTGGAAGTCGAACTCCTGCTGGACTCACCCCATTCACGGGCGATCGCGGAACGACTCAGTAAGGATTTGCTGTCCCAGGGGGCGCTCAGCAGTTCGGTGAGCAAGGCAGCGCAAGCACTGGGTCGGCTGGCCACCGATCCGCCGGATGTCCCACTGTTGGACTTTCCGCCCCCGAGCGCCCCGGCCATCGAGTCGTTGCGGGCGATCTTCAGCACCTACGTTCGGGATCTTCTTATGGCCGATGTCGGTGTCCGGCGGGGAGTACCCGACTCCGTTCACCAGATGCGAGTGGCATCGAGGCGCCTGCGTAGTTCGCTGCGCACATTCGACCCCCTTCTCGATAGCGAGGCCACGGACTTCTTGCGCGAAGAATTGGCCTGGCTGGCGTCGGAATTGGGGGAGGTCCGTGACACCGAAGTCCAACGTGAGCGTTTGTGTTCCCTGACCAACGACGAATCGCTCAGGAGCCATATCCGTGAGTTCCTCGACCAACGGCTGCGAGCAGCGACCTCTGGAGCGCTCGCCGCGCTACGAAGCGACCGACATGACTTCCTCCTCGAGGATCTCATCCTGCTGGTGAGCGAACCGCCGGTAGGCCCGGCCGCTTTCGAGCCCGGGGAAAGCGTCTTCCCAGAGTGCTTGCGCGCACCGTGGCGGCGGTTGCGTCGCGCCGTGCACCGGGCTCAGCGGTCGGCAACGGGCGAGGAGTGGCACCGGGTGCGGATTCGAGCCAAGCAAGCCCGATATGCATTCGAATCGCTAGCCCCGGTGCTGGGGAAGCGTTACCGGAAAATCGGGCGCAATCTCGCGCAAGCCACGGATCTCCTCGGTCAACGCCAAGACGCTCAAGTGTCGGCCCAAGTCCTGAGGGAGATTGCACGCTCGGCACCCGGTGATGTGGCCTATGAATTGGGGCTGCTTGCGGCTCACAACGAGGTCACCGGAAAAGAGGACATCCGGTCTTTCGTTAAGACATGGCCCGCTATCGTCGAAGTTGCCGAATCGTTGGGACTGGACTGAGGGCATGGCCAAGAAGGACGATGCTGCGATTCACGCGGCCGGAGTAGTCGTATTCACTCCCGCGCATGCGTCGACATCGCAGGACCGGCAATTCCTGGCCGTGCACCGACCTCATCGCGAGGACTGGTCGTTGCCCAAGGGCAAAGTCGATCCCGGTGAGATCACACCGTGCACTGCAGTTCGTGAATGCGACGAAGAAACCGGCTACGCCGTCACACTTGCAGCGCGATTGCCATCCGCCCACTACCTAGCTCAAGGGCAACCCAAGCAAGTGGACTACTGGGTTGCCACGGTTCGTGGTGACGAGGGCTTCGCCCCCGATGACGAGGTTGACGAAATTCGTTGGATTTCCGTCGAAGATGCCGCTGAGTTTCTGACGTACGCCGACGATGCTGAGATGGTTCGATTGGCCGCCGGAGCCCCGGAAACGGTTCCCCTGGTCATCTTGCGCCACGCCAAGGCGATGCGCCGCGCGGATTTCGAGGGCAAAGACGATGCCGATCGCCCCCTATCCGGGCGGGGCCGAGGCGAGGCGAAGTATCTCGTCGACGTGCTCGACGCGTACGGAATCACTGACATTCACTCTTCCCCGTACAAACGCTGCGTCACCACCGTGAGCAAATTCGCGAAGGCCACGGGGATCGACATCACAGAAGAGCCATCCGTCAGCGAAGCCGGTCACGAGGAGGATCCACGCCTCACGGAGCGACGAGTCACCGAACTCGTCAACGAACCTCGCCCCCTCGTGCTCTGCACCCACCGCCCGGTACTGCCAACCGTCGTCTCCGCGGTAACGAAAGCTCTCGGGCTCCCGGTGACTTCGGTCCAAGATGATCCGCACTGGGATTCACGACTACCACCCGGAGGGATGATCGTCGTCCACCGAGAGTGGACCGAGAAAGGCCCGCGGGCCTTCGCGGTCGAACAACATCACCTGCCGCGCTGAGCCCTTATTGCACGGCCACGTAGGAAACCGCTTTGTTCTTGTTTCCGTTGAGCCGAACGACCGTCACCCGAACAGCGCACAGTCCGATTTCACGTGCTCGCACAGATTTCGGGTTGGTTCTGGTTCCCACGCGCTGACATACGTCGGCGGAACCAGGTCGCACGGCGAGCCAGACGTCATCGCCAGCACGCACCCTTATCCCGGCCCAAGTGGCCAGCCGTTTCGGCTTCATCCTCGAAGTCCGCTTCCGTAGGGATATCCTCGGCGTCGTCAGCTTCCGCGACTTCGCCACTCGCGGCTGCGGGGGCAGTGGTCGCCGCAGCGGGTTTCTCGGGCTGTGCACCCTGCTCTTCATTGCAGGCGAGCAACAGCAGGCCTGCACTGATCAATACCAGCGCGCGCTTCATTTCGCCTCCTCCTTGCCCGCCTCGTCCTTCTTGGCCTTCAAGGTCTCGATGTGCTTGTCGTGGCGAGCCTTCTCCTTGGCGATCAGCGTATCCACCCGCTTCACCACTTCTTCCTTACCGTCGGCCTTCGCCAGCACACGGATGCGGTTGAGCCGCGCCATGCGACGCGCGTGGACCTTGAGCTCTGCCCTGACGGCGGGGCGCTTGATGTCGTCGCCGAGCTTCTCTTTCAGTTCCGCACGGCGAGCCTTGCGGCGCTCCTTGCGCTTGTCCTTGTAGGCCTTCCAGGCCTCGCGCACCTCGGCGCGCTCCTCTTTGCGCTCCGCGTGCTTCTTCTTCCACTCTGCCTTCTCCTCATCCGTCATCTTGTCGAGCTTCTCTTTGAGCTCTTCCTTCTTCTCCTCGCGCTTCTCTTTGCGCTCCTCACGCCGCTCCTTCGCCTTCTCCTTCATGGCTTGGAGCTTCTCTTTGGGCGTCTTGGGTTCCGACATGGCGGGGACACTCATGGTCAGTCCCAGAACAATCGCGACACCCCATGCCGCGTGATGACGTGCAAGCTTCATTACTATCCTCCTCATTCGCCAGCGGGCTGCTCGGCGAAGCTCCAGAATACGCCGCCCGAACCGGGTTGGTCGCTTAAAGATCCTGATCTGCAGCTGCAGATTTCACGCCATCGCGCAGCAGCTAACGAAAGGCGCAGGTCTCTCAGGACTGGGGCAGCGCCGGGGGATCACGAACGACTCACTTCGCGTCGAAATCGCCGTGACCGCGAGGCCCACCGCCGCCACGGCGTCCAGGCCCACGCATGCGACGCCCGGCCCCCATCAGCTTCGCCACTTCCTTGGGCGTGAGGATCTTCGCGATCTCTTTCTTCTCGCTGTTGCGCAGCGCCTGCTGCTTCTTCTGCGCCGCGTCGAGGCCATCGAGCGCCTTCTTGTAGGCGGCTTGGTCGTTGCTGTCGGCGTCGAGCAGCTTCTTGAGCGCCTGGCGGTGCTTCTTCATCTCTGCACGAATCGCCTTGTGCTTCGCCTTGTTCTTCTCGATCGCCTGCTTGATCTTCTGCATTTTCTCTTTGGAAATGCCGGCGCGCTCGAAGCGCTTCCCCTTGCCTTTGCCCTTGCCCTTCTTGGCGGCAGGCTTGGCGGCTTGCGCGAGGGGTGCGCCGGGAGTTGGGGCAGCCAGCGCGGGGGCGGCGGCGAAGGACAGGGCGAGGACGGTAGCGAGAGTCTTGAAGTAGCGCATGGTTTCTCCTGAACGGCGATGGTCGAGCCCGCTCTTTAGAGTCGGGGGGCTGATGCCTGACCTGACCAGCCCGTTAAGCTGCGCCTTGCCCTTTTTTCTCTTTCAAGGCCCTGCAGCGCGGTGCCGCCTCACCCCCGACGCCAAACTCCCCAAAGATTGCAGGTGCTTGGCGCTGCGACGTGCCCGCCGCACGTCAAACGCGCTAGCACGCTTCAATGACTGATCTCCCCCCGGATGACGAAGCGCTACAGCGCTTTCGTCAGGTCTTCGATCAGTGGATCCCCCACAACAAGGCGCTCCAGCTGGAGTTCATGGGACACGCTCCAGGCGTCGCGATCATCCGCCTGCCCTACGCCCCTCACCTGGTCGGCAATCCCGAAACCGGAGTGCTCCACGGCGGTGCCATCACGAGTTTGATGGACGCCACCTGCGGCGCCTCGGTGTTCATCAAACGCCGCAAGCCAGGGCGCATCGCGACGCTGGATCTGCGCATCGACTACCTGAAGCCTGCCACGCCAGAGCTGGATGTGACCGCCCGCGCGGAGTGTTACAAAGTCACCCGCAGCGTCGCGTTCGTCCGCTGCATCGCTCACCACGGCAACGAAGCAGACCCCATCGCCCACGCCGCGGGGGCCTTCATGCTCTTCGATGAGCACTTCGGCCCCAAGAAAGGCAAGCAGTCGTGAGCCCGCAGCAGCAGCCTTGCCTCGCGGATCTAGTGAACCGGGCGCGGGAGCACTCGGACTTCGATGGCCTGGTCTCCGCCATTCCCTACGCGAACTTCTTGGGGGTGAGGGTAGAGCTGCGAGACGGCGAGTTGATCGGCGTCCTGGACTATTCAGATCACTTGGTGGGTAACCCCACCGTGCCGGCACTGCACGGCGGAACCATCGGTGCGTTGCTGGAGTCCACGTCGATCTTCCAGGTGCTCTGGCAAGCGGACACGCTCGTTCTGCCGAAGACCATCAACCTCACCATCGACTACCTGCGCTCTGCGCGCCCCGAGCAAACGTTCTGCCATGGGGTGATCACCAAGCAGGGCCGGCGGGTCGTCAACGTGCGCGCGATCGCCTACCAGTCGGACCGCGACAAGCCAGTCGCCTCATCCAACGCGCATTTCCTGGTCGAACCCAAGGAGTGAAACGACATGGCCCACGCCATCGACTTCGCAGACGTCGAAGCCGCGCGAGCGCGCATAGAGGCGCATGTCCATCGCACTCCGGTGCTGCGTTCGAGAACCCTCGACGCATGGGCGCGCGGCGAGCGCCAGACCAGCTGCGAGCTGTACTTCAAGTGTGAGAACCTGCAACGGATCGGCGCATTCAAGATCCGCGGGGCAATGAACGCCGTGCTCGCGCTGAGTGAGGAGCAGGCGCGGCTGGGGGTTGTGACCCACTCGAGTGGCAATCACGCCCAGGCGCTGGCCCTCGCGGCGCGGGAGCGCGGCATCCCCTGCCACGTGGTCATGCCCACGACGGCACCTTCGAGCAAGCGCGCGGCGGTGACCGGCTATGGCGCGACGATCTACGACTGTGAGCCCAGCGTGAGCGCGCGCGCCGCTGGGGCGCAGCGAGTGTGCTCGGAGACCGGAGCACACTTCATCGCCCCCTTCGACTCGCCGTGGGTCATGGCGGGGCAAGGCACCTGCGCCTGGGAGCTGCTGGAGCAGGCGCCAACACTCGAAGCCATCATCACTCCGGTGGGCGGCGGGGGCCTGCTGAGTGGCTGCAGTGTAGCAGCGAAACATATATCCCGACGGATTCGAATGTTCGGAGCGGAGCCGCTGGGCGCCGATGACACGGCGCGCTCCAAGGCAGCCGGCAGGCGCCTCGGCAACGACCGGGTCGATACCATCGCCGATGGCCTCCTGACCAATGTGGGCGAGCTCACCTGGCCGATCATCGACGAGCTGGTCGAGGCAGTGTTCACAGTCACCGACGAGCAGATCGTCGCAGCCATGCGGGTGGTGTGGGAGCGCATGAAAGTGGTGATCGAGCCGAGCGCCGCGGTCCCGGTAGCAGCCGTGCTCAGCGAGGAGTTTCGGGCACTTGGCTTGCAGCGCGTGGGCGTCGTGCTGTCCGGTGGCAACGTAGACTTGACGAACCTGCCCTTCAGCTGAATCCACACGGTAATGATTATGCGCGACGCAGGGAGCGAGCGGGGCGTAAGGCACCACCGTAGCAAGCGCCAGCGGTAGGATCCTCGAGCTGAAAAGCCGCAGCTTTAAGCCGCCACCGGGTTCCGCTCGGCGCCAATCGCGTTAGGCTCCAGATCCATGACGCGTCGAGTGGTGATCACAGGAGCAAACAAGGGGATCGGCCGAGCAACCGTTGCGGCGGCGCTGGAACGGGACCCGGAGTGCCATGTGCTGCTGGGTTCCCGCTCACCGGAACGGGGAGAAGCCGCTAGGGCAGAGCTGGTCGCAGAGCATCCCAGCTGGGCCACCCGAATCGAGGTGCTGCCGCTGGAGGTCTCCGACGAGGCTTCGGTCACCGCCGCGGCCAAGCGTGTGGCGGAGCGCTACGGTCGAGACCCCGCGCCGCTCTACGGGATCGTGAACAATGCTGGGATCGGACTGGGCAGTGCGGACCTGGCTACCATCCTCGACGTGAACACCCGGGGGCCCAAGCGCGTGATCGACGCGTTCCTCCGCTTGCTGCAAGAGGACGGACGTATCGTGAACGTCTCTTCTGCCTCGGGACCGATGTTCGTGTCGGGTTGCAGCGAGGCGCGCCAGGCCGAGTTCACCAACCCAGCGGGGACCTGGGAAGACGTGGAGGCTCTGATGCAGGAAGCGCTGGAACTCAAGCAGAGCGGTGGCGACTTCCCCAGCGCCGGGCTGGGAGAAGGCAACGCGTACGGGCTCTCGAAGGCGCTGCTGAACCTGTACACCATCGCCCTGGCACGCGAGTACCCGAAGCGCACCATCAACGCCTGTACGCCGGGCTACATCGCGACCGATCTGACGCGGCCTCACGCGAAAGCGCGCGGCATGGATCCGGCCGCCATGGGCATGAAGACCCCGAAGGAAGGCGCGCGCGCTTCCATCCATCTGCTGTTCGGGGACCCTGGAGGCAGCGGCTGGTACTTCGGCAGCGACGCGCAGCGCAGCCCCTTGGATCGCTATCGCTCCCCGGGTGATCCGCCCTATGCGGGATGAAGCCGCCGGGCGCCACGAACGCCTTGGCCAGTCAGCCTGAGCAGCCCTAGTTACACGCAGCCACTGTCTGAACCTTGGGGTTCGTCGCGCTGCGCACACCAGCGCAGAACTCGGGACACAGCGTGATCGAAGTGGGCGTCGTTGCGTCGTCCAGGTAGTACGCCGGGGCGCTGCCACACTGCGCCTTGGAGGGCAGCCGAGCCACGCTGGACGACGGCCCACCGGAGT
Organism: Polyangia bacterium; assembly: GCA_030433055.1. Lineage (GTDB taxonomy): Bacteria > Myxococcota_A > Polyangia > Polyangiales > Polyangiaceae > JAHBVY01. The sequence goes on along the minus strand of JAUILJ010000114.1, from coordinate 3,732 downwards.
TCGCATAGGTCACGGACAACCTCGCGGGGCTGACTCCGCTCGGATACACGTACTCACACAGTCGCTCCACGCGAGCCACTTCGTTCAAGATCGACTCGAAGCGCGCCGCAGTGGCACCGGACGCATCGTATGAAATGCAGGGCGTCGTGCCGAGCGACGAGCAAAGATTGGTGTGAGGTGACACGCCGCTATCGGCGACTATCGTCTCCACGGCAGCGACGTCTTGAGTGTTCACCGGATCGATCCCGCCCCAGTAGATCGGGACCTGGGTCGCGTCGTGGTGGGCTTTCACCAGGCCCGCGAGCACGCTCGTGCTGAGTTCACAAGTCACGGGGGTGAAGGCATCGCTGAACAGCACGCCGACCATGTTGCGTCCGCTGTGGGCGTTCGCCGCGGTGTAGTCGATCAACCCGCGCAGGGCTGCCTCGGTGTTTGATGCTCCCGATGGCTGATTTCCGTTCAGCGCGTCGAGGATGGGTGAGGCGTTCCCCGGCAAGAGTCCATAGTTGACGATCGGCGTCGCCAGCGCGGTGCACACATCCGCCAGGCCCCAGAGGTTGAGCGCGACCCCGATGCCATTGTTGGTGGTGTTGCTGACGAAGTCGTAGACCCCGTTTATCTGCGCGCACCACCGCCCCGTCCCACCAGAGGTCGCGGTGCAGGTACCTCCGCTCATGCTACCGGTGGCATCGAGCATCAAGTACATGTCCAGCGGCAACGGTTGTGCATCGCTCGTGGTGGGAGCGCAGTCCACGCAGGCGCCGTTCGAACAAACCTTGCCGCTCGCTGTGCAGTTGGTTCCTCCGGGATTCACGCCAGAGCCCGTTGCGTTGCACGTCGTCGCGCGATCACCATCGCACACCGGCTGGTTCGGCGTACACACCTGGTCCTTGCAGGCGTCAGTCGGATCGTCGCAGTACTGGGTCGAGCCGCACGTCTGGTCCACTGAAAACGACAGCCCGTCCGCAGCGCAGTGCCTGAGCTCCTTGCCCATGCAATAGATGTCGTTGGGGACACAGACCAGCGCCTGACACTTGTCATCAGCGCACACCTGGCCGCTCGCGGTGCAATCCGTCGACTTGACGATGGACAGACCATCTGCCGCGCACTCTACGAGCTTTTCCCCCGCGGAATCACACTTGGTGGTCCCGGGATCGCACAGCCAAGCCTCACAGGTCGCCATCGCCCCCGCTTGCACACAGCTCGTGCTCGACGGACAGTCGACGACAGGTAGCCAGCGATCGCCGACGTCCGAGCAGGTCGTGATGCCGCCGGCCTGGCAGCGCTCATAGCCCGCAAAGCAGGCATCTGCGAGACACTCGCCCAGGGAGCAGTAGTGATCTTCGGCGCAGTCAGCGTGCTTCGTACACTCTACGCAGTAGCCGGCGTCGCGATCGCACAACAGGCCAAGTGGAGTGCAGTCGTTGTCCGAGTCACAGCTCGGGCGACACTTGCCCCCCGCACAGATCTGGCCGTCCGTACAATCGGCGCTCTCCACGCACTGCACACAGCGGCTCAACGCCGGATCGCAGACTTGCCCCGTTGGACAATCGAGGGAGTTTACGCAGGGCGTGAACGGCACGCACTCGTTCAGCAGGCAGTCGTTGTTCTCCGGGCAATCCTGGGGAGCCACGCACTGGACGCACAGCTGAGTTATCGGGTCACAGATGTTGCGATTGATGGGCGCGTCCACGCAGTCGAGGCTGTTCTGGCAGGTGCTCGGTGCGACGCAGCTATTGTCGACGCACAGCTCGCCTTGATTGCAGTCCGTGGTCTCCAGGCACTCGACGCACGTGGCGCTCGACGTGTCGCATACCTGGCCAGGGCTACAGTCGTCGTCGCCGGTGCAGCTCTGGCCACCACTGCTCCCACCGGTTCCCGCGCTGCCGCCACTGCCAGAGCTGCCACCACTGCCGCCGCTGCCCGCTGCTCCTGCGCTGCCCGCAGCCCCGGCACTTCCACCAAAGCCGAGGCCCCCGGAGTCTGAACCACCACAGCCTTGAGCCGCGACCAGCGCCGCAACCACGATCCCCACCCTCAGGCCAAGACGACTCACGAGCCCTCCTACGTTCGAAGCGCTAGCCACCTTTCCAGCGCCGCGACGCAGCTTCGCACAAAACGACGCGAGCAGTGTGTCGTCCTCGGCGACCTCGCTTTTCCCAGATGGTATCGGCGGATTAGTTTGAGCCTAAAGTATCGAACTTGCAGGCGCTCTGGCCGAGGCGCGCGAGCCCCGTCGCCGGCGACAGCAGCGCTCGCGTTGTCAGGAACCTTCGCTCCAGCTCACGGATAGACACACCGAAAGCCGATGTGCGGCGCGCGAAATCCCTCGGGAGTCCCGCTCTCTTCCAGGCGCTCCAGCGACCAGCTCTTGAGCTCCGCGGCTCCCCGGGAGCGAAAGGAGCCGCCCCGAGCGACATAGGTGCCGTCGGCTTCTCGCGTCCACTCGGCGACGTTGCCGGACAGATCGAAGACACCCTCGGGAGTCGCGCCGTCGGGCATCGTGCCCGTCAGCTCGGGGCCACGCGCGTTCGTGCCGCAGGGGCCGAGCACCCTACCGAATACCGCGCGCCGGCACACCAGGCCCGTATTGCCCCAAGGAAATTTACGCCCTTGAGCTCCAGCAGCGGCGAACAGCCACTCGTCACTGCTTGGCAGCCGACCACCATCGGCCCGGCATAGGTCCCCGGCCTGAGTCGGCGTGACGTCAGTCACCGGGCGTCCGGGCTCCTCATCCAGCTTACCCTTGCACAACCCACGGGCCACGCAGCTGTTCCAGCGCTGCGCCGTCACCTCGAAGGCGTCGATGGCAAATGGCGCCACGTCGAGCACACGAGCGTGGACCACCCCTTCAGCTTCCCAGTCGCTGGGACCAATCTCCATCCGACCGCCTGGGATCTGCACTCGCGTCGCCGGAGCCACACAGCCCATGTGCACTGCGCGAGACACCCGCTGCATGTGTGTCGGACAGTCTGTCGGCGTATCGACGCATGTATCCCCGAGGAGACGCTGGCCTTCGCCGCAGCAGCGCGGCCCCTTTGCGATCAGGCCGGGGGCGCAACGCAAGGAAGCCTCCCGCTCGCGGATCGCAGCCCACACGACGAGGCCACCTATCCCGATGCTGATCAAGACGGTGCCAACGCTGAGGGGTAGTTTGAGCTCGGGGCTCATGCGCGGCGGAGGGTAACCCCAGAGCCGGGCCCATGCTCCTCCTTTGGCCTGCTTGACCCGGCCGAGTAGGATGCGATACTACATCCGTAACTCTCATTTGAGTTACGGATGTACGCTCCGGCGCCAAGAGGCAGTGAATGACACATAAACATAAGTTTTGTTTGGCTTTTTTCCTGGTGCTCGGCGGCCTCTCTAGCGCCTGCTCCGCCCCCAGCGAGGAGATTCAGAGCCGGGGCGCTGCCGTCGATGGCGCTGAACAACTCACCTTCGCAGCCGACTATTCGGAGTCCTCGAGCGGCCCGCTCCAGGCTGGGGACCGCGTGACCATCGACTACGACGCGGCGCGGACGGACTGCACCGGGTACAAGTACGGTCAGCCAGCCTACTCGGTTCTTGCTCACTGGCGCATCGATGGCGGTGACGTGCACCTCAACACCGTCGATCGAGCGATGCCCGAGGTCCCCTCTCCATTGATCGCCGATGGCATCCTGGGCTGGCTGCCGACCGATGCGGATGCCATCGGCGTCGACGGCGAGCGCGACTTCGGGCGGGTGCTGGCCG
>JAUILJ010001029.1 GCA_030433055.1 Polyangia bacterium | reverse complement strand
CCCGGTCGCCTGCTAAGCGTGTGCTGGGGGCCACGACGTCGCCGCTCAGTGGAGCGTTGAGCCTCACCCCCGAACTAGCCGACGAGATGAACGAGCTCGAGAGCACGTTTCCTTGAGGATCTAACAGCGAGACGTTGCTCGACTGATAGTCCGAACCGATCACCACCAGGCCGCGCCCGCACGCGGTGTCTTGAGTGTCCACACCGCCCGTCGAGCTCGGAGGCTCTGGCACACCGCAGGCCGAGATGGAGAGGGCGAGGCAGGGAACCAGATGGAGCGACTTGGAGAGCACTTGACCTCCGGAAGCGAGCGCGCGCTTCGTTGGGGTTTCACCAGCAGTCAGGCTGCGTGGCACTCCGAGCAGGTCTTCCGGCTTCTCCTCTCACTCCGACTCGCCTTCCCGGGGGCTGACCCCAGTGGCCCGATGAGTCGTCGTACTTGGAGTTACGGCGGCGGCTCCGCGCTGGAATCCCCGACGAATGTCGAGTCACCAGCTTCCCTTGAGTGCCCGGCATCGCGGCCGAGCACTCCCCCGGCTGCCGAATTGCAGCGATGGGGCGCTTCAGAGGCGGCAACCACAGCATGAAACGCAACGCGACGCCAGTCGCCCCCGCTGGAGTCAGCGAGCCGCAGCGATCCGCGTCTCCAGTCGCCCGTGGTTGCCGCCAGGCGGGGCTCAGAACACGGCGTCCAGCTCGATCTCCCCGCTTACGCCGACCTGATAGGCGGAGACGCGGCGCTCGAAGAAGTTCGTGACCTCCTGGACGTCCTGGGGGTCCATGAAGGAAAAGGGGTTCTTGCTGAAGAAACGCTTCGGCAGCCCCAGCTGACCCAGGCGGTGGTCTGCGCAGTATTCCAGGTAAGCGCGCATGTCCGTCGTCGACATGCCAGCCACTCCCGACTGCGCTCCACCGGTGAGGAGATCCTCGGCGAACTGCAGCTCACAGGCGATGGCCTCCTCCAGCATGTGGATGACGTCTTGTTCCAGCGCTTGATCGAAGAGCTCTGGTTCTTCACGCCGTACCTGGGCGACGACCTCGAACGCGAAAGCCATGTGCGCGCTCTCGTCGCGGAACACCCAGTTGGTGCCTCCCGCGAGACCATGCAGCAGCCCCTTGGAGCGCAGGAAGTACACGTAGGCGAAGGCCGCGAAGAAGAACAAGCCCTCCACGCAAGCGGCGAAGCAGATCAGATTGAGCAGGAACTGCCGCCGCTCACCGCGCGTGCCAAGGCGCTGCAGGTCGCTGGTGGTCTCGAGCCACTTCAGACAGAACTCCGCCTTGGTGCGAATCGATGGAATGTTTTCCACGGCGGCAAATGCCCGCGCGCGCGCCTCGGTCGTCGGCACGTAGGTGTCGAGCAGCGTCAGGTAGAACTGCACGTGGAGCGCTTCCTCGTAGAGCTGTCGTGAGAGGTACATGCGCGCTTCGGGTGCGTTGATGTGGCGATACAGGTTCAGCACCAGGTTGTTCGCGACGATGGAGTCACCTGTGGCGAAGAAGGCCACGAGGCGCTCCACCAGGTGACGCTCTGCCTCGCTGAGCTTGCTGTTCAGGTCAGCGAGGTCGGTGGAGAAATCCACCTCCTCGACGGTCCACGTGTTCTTGACCGCGTCGCGGTACATCTCGAAGAACTGTGGATACGCCATGGGACGCAGCGTGAGACAGAGGCCCGGGTCGAGGAGCCGCGCGGGGCGCTGGAGCGAGTCGCGGCTGGCTGCGCCAGGGGTGGCGGTGTCCTGGCGGGGGGTGTCGCTGGTGATCATTGGCAGGCCTCACAGGTCTCGGGGTTCTCCAGGGAGCAGGCGACGGCTCGAGCTTCGTTGTCTGCTGGGAGCGCCACTGCGGGCGGCGACGGTGTCCAGCCGCGTTCTCCGCGCGGATCTGCGCTCCCATCGTCTACCGTGGCCTTCGCGATGCGCGTCGCAGGGCGGGAGCGCAGGTAGTAAGTCGTCTTGATGCCGCGTTTCCAGGCGTAGAAGTACATCGACGAGAGCCGGCCAATGTTCGGGCTCTCCACGAACAGGTTCAGTGACTGGGACTGGTCGATGAAGGCGCCACGATCGGCGGCCATGTCGATCAGCGAACGCATGGGTAGCTCCCATGCCGTGCGGTAACGCAGCTTCAAGTCCTCGGGCAGCGCGAGGGATTGTACCGAGCCCTCCGCCAGCTTGAGCTGGGCGCGCGTCGCCTCGCTCCACACTCCGAGCTGCTTCAGGTCTTCCACCAGATAGCGATTCACCTGCAGGAAGTCGCCGCTCAGGGTCTCACGCTTGAACAGGTTCGATACCTGAGGCTCGATGCACTCGTAGCAGCCCGCGATGGAAGCGATGGTCGCAGTGGGCGCGATGGCGACCAGCAGGGAGTTGCGCAGACCATGAACTCGAATGCTCGCTCTGAGCTCATGCCAGGCCGCAGGATCGCTCAAACCGTCTTCCGTCAGGTCCCACGCGTCGAACTGCAGCTCTCCGC
>JAUILJ010001028.1 GCA_030433055.1 Polyangia bacterium | reverse complement strand
TGGTGGGGAAGTGCACGTCACCATGGGGCTTCGTGTCGACATCCTCGATCGGCTCACCGAACAGTCCGAAGTCGCCGGCGATGCGCTTCTCCCGCACCAGGCGCCACGCACCCTCGCGGTCTTGCCACTGCTGGCCGACTCGGGTCGTCCTCAGCTGGCCCTCATCCATGCGGGTCCACGCGACATCCACTTGCACGACCGCGTTCGTGTCGTCCTTGAGGCTCAACCCGCTGAGCTCCACGTCGACGACTCGGATGTCGTTGCCCCACTGAGAGCGTCGCCTGAGGAAGTGCCCCTTGGCGCCGCTGGCCGCATGCTCCGCCGCGAGATCCATCCGACCAAACCGGGCCGCGAGGTTCATCTCCCGGGCCGCTTCCGTGAGGCGTGCCGTACGCGAGGGCGGCTGCATGCAGCCCGCCTGCGTCACGCTGGCCATCGCACCAAGGAGCAGGATGCCTGCGAGCGACTTCAGGCTCGCGCTGCGAAGGAGGTTCACGCCTGTCCGCTATCAGGGGCACCAGCAGCGGGCCAACAAACCGAGCATCGAGCGCACTCGCTCGGCTTCGGCAGGGCAGCGGACGCGTCGAAGCCGCCACTGGCAATCAAGCCGATGGCGGCAGGCGCGGTCAGAGCCGGGCTAGGACGCCGGGGCTCGGCTCGAGCGAGCCGAACATCGAGCGCTGGGGCTCAGCCCTTGCGTGCAGCGCGGGTCTCTTCCGCGCGACGCTTCAGGCGCTCCTTCTTCTTACGCTGCGCCTTCTTGCGACACATTTTCTGCGACTTGCGGCTGTCGAACTTACCCATCGTTGATTCTCTCGAACTGGTGCGCTGGTGCGCGCAGAGGACGGTGCGCCAGGCCACTGGGGACTGGCGCGAACACTTAAGGCCGTGCGGGAGATCCGCAGGGAGGGGGTTGCTACCGCAAATCGCGGGCGCCCGCCAGTCTCTGGTGGTGGAGGGGGTGCGGTTTGTCCTCTCCGACTGAACAGATGCTCCACACAGACGGCAGGCGAACCGGAAGGCGACTACGGAGCGGCCCGCGGGCGGACTTCTTTGGGCAAACGGCGCGCCTCACCCCCAAACCTTGGGACTCCAAACCTTGGGACTCCTACCTCGGGACTTCTACCTCGGGAGTCCCACCTCTGGATCTGGGGAGCGTACCCAGGCTGGAGCGCGAGGTACGGCTCGAGGCTAGCGCCGGTCAATTCCTCACGGAACCCACGATCGGCTCGGCCACAAAACGCGAAAGCCGCCTGGGAAGGCGGCTCGGATTCTGGCGTCGGGAGCAGGCTCAACCGCTCGAGGCGTCTTCCAGCGCGGACTCTGGGTCGCGAACTTCGAGGCGATAACGGCTGTTGACCGTCTCGATGTAGAAGACATCCTTGGGAGCCAACCGAAGCACTCGCTTGACGGGGGTAGTCACATACTCGTGCATCCCGTCGGAGAACTCGATCACCACCACAGACCCCTTGCGCGGTGCTCGCACCAAGCGGCCAGTTACGGCACGCGAGCCACGACCGAGCTTTCTCAAGACGACCTGCACGGTACCTACTCTAGCAACCCCTACAGCTGAGTCCACTCCATCCTCGCCTGCTCACAGTGTTGTCGTTCACCCCCATTTGCTGCGGAGTCCTGCGGCCCTGAGGGTCGCGGGTGGAGCCCGTGTAGGCCTTCTTCGCAGTGGTGCGGGGGACGCCCTTACAGTGGGGTCCATGAGCTCGTGCGTGTTCGGACACGACGTCCGCGCACGACACCCAGGGGACCACACCCGCAGTTGGCGGAGGCTATCTCCAGGGAACGGCCGGGGAGCGCTGATCTTGAGGCTTCAAGCGTCGGACCTAGCTACTTTTTTCCGCGTTGCTCGAAGTAGGCGCGAAGTACTTCGCGCGCCAGCATCGGGCCCTTGATGCGCCAGATCGGGGTGTTCACTACCAGGACGCTCACGGCGACCTCGGGTTTTTCCGCAGGCGCGAAGCCAACGAACCAGGTGTAGTGCCGGTTCGCCTTGTGCGCAGTCAGGGTGCCGGTCTTGCCCGCGATGTGGATATTGGGCACGAACGCGTGGCCTCGCTTGTCGTGGAACTGCTTGTACGCAGACCCATTGTGGACGGTCTGCAACATCATGCGCGTCAGCTCCTTCGCGGTCTCGGGCTTGATGGTGCGTCGCATGACCTCCGGCTTGCCGTCCCACTCCCACTCGACCTCGCGGTTCTTGGTGATCGAACGGACGATTCGAGGGCGCACGGCGACACCGGAGTTGGCGACCGTCTGGGCGATGCTGACTCCCTGCAGAGGTGACATGGTGCTGTGCCAGAAGCCCGCAGAGGTACGAGCGAACTCGAGCGGGTCTGCGGGAACGTCGATCTTGGGCGTCTCGGTGGGGACGTCGAAGGGCACCGGCGCTCCGAATCCATAGGCGCCTGCCATTGCCTCGAGTTCTTCGGGGGTGAGGTGCTTTTGCGCGAGTCGCGCG
>JAUILJ010000113.1 GCA_030433055.1 Polyangia bacterium | reverse complement strand
CTACGACGGCGATCAAGCCAGCGACGGGCGCTGGGTCGGCTGCGATGGCCCCGCGCGGCGCACGTGCACGCTGGTGACGCACATGCTGCTGGTGCGTGACTATCAGCGGCGCCCGCGCTCGGGAGTCAGCGTCGGCATCGGCGTAGGCTTCTAGGAGCCGAGGAACGCGGCGGTTACGTAAGTCCTGCAGTAGCGCAATCCGCGCGGCTTTTTTGGCGGTTTCCGCGGCGCACGGTAGCGAAAGCGTAGAGGTCTTCCCGCCATGCGCTTCCGCCCGTACTCGAGCCCCGAATTTCCAAACGACAATCACCAGCTGCATCAGGGTGCCTGCTGGGTCTGCCTGACTCCGACGGGCCAGCCACGTGCCGTGATGCGCGCCCCCCATCCAGAAGCACCACCGGCCCTCGTCCAGCTCACGCCGCTCCCCCCGAGCGTGAGCGAGGAACGGGCTGAATCGCCCCCGAGCTCGAAGATCCCGCTGCCTCCGGTGAGCGTCGTCCAGAATCTGCTCCAGCGCAGCAGCGACGGCGCTGGCTTCAGCATCCACGTCCCCGACGCCCAGCTGTTCGGCGACTGGGAGCGACCAGCGCCCACCGACGAGCTGCACCTGACCAGCGCGCCAGGCCCGCTACTGAGCCAGCTGCTCCAGCGAGTCGACAGCCTCAGCTTTCCCCCAGTGACGGCCGAGGCTCCCGAAGCGCTCCCGGTGCTGGAGCCGGAAGCGAGCGCGCCTCCCCCGGTAGCTGAGCTGATCGAGAACCTCCCCGCCTCGTCCCCGATGAACGAGGGGCAGGCACTGGAAGACGATCGCGCGCTCAGCGCGGAGCTGTTCGAAGTGCTCAAGACCCTCGAGATCATCGACTCCGAGTCCGAGTTCGCGCCGCTGGATGCGCCCGAGAGCGGCGTGCAACACGCGCCCACTCTGACCCGGAGCGCCGTCGACGATCTAGCCGACGCCGTCGCGGAGGCGCTGTGCGCGGAGTTCGCCGCAGGCAGCGCCGAGACGGGCAGTGAGGCGCTCGCCATCGACGAGCTGATCCCCGCGGCAATGCCGTCGAGCGCCGTCGCCGCGGCTCCCGTTCCCGCACAGGAGCGCGCCGAGCCGGAGCAAGCCCCGGATCACTACGCAGGTTTCATTGCCGCTCTCTCCGAGGTCGCGATGGGCTGCGGCGCCACACGGGCCGCGGCGGTGCTGCCGCGTCTGCTAGACGGCAAGCTCCTCGACGCCTCAGCGCTCTCGGACGACGTAGTGGCTTGCCTCCAGCAAGCTGACATCGCCAGCCTGCGCGGTTCATGCATCGAACCCAGCGACACCTTCAAGGCGAACGCGAGCGCGTGGGCCTTGGTGCTGCGCGGCGCGAGCGATGACCTCTCGGCCTGTGGAGACACCCTCGATGGCTTCGCCGCGGGTCTGCTGGGGGCGCTTCTCGGCCCGGGCAGCGACGCGAAGTCGCTGCGGCGAGAGCTCCGCAAGCGCGGCGTCGCTGCGTTTGGCATGCTCTCGGTCGCCGCCTGACCCGAGGGTTAGCGTCGCCGACAGCGGAGAATCGACCAAACGCTCGCTCGAGCATCGACCGCAGGTGTAGGCAGACGTAAGCCGACTTCGGAAAGCGCTGTTTCCCAGATGGGAATGCTCTGGCCATTCCAAGAACACTGGAGTGACCAATGTGCTCCAGACGGCTGATTCGGATCGCCTCGGTGGCGCATACGCGAGCAATCACCGGAACGCGCGGTCAGCACTCGGGTGGTACCGCCCATGACACGGAGTGTTATGCCACACGGAAAGCATCATCCCGGCTGAGCAGCCGGCACGCGCTCGGACGCGAGAGCAGCTCGCGAAGGCCTTTCCTCCATCGCCCGCGTGCTAGCATGGTCCCATGACTTCACCTCTCCCCCATCTGAAGCGGCCCGCTCTCCTCTCTCGCGCCGCTGGCGGTATCGCGATCAGCGCGCTGCTCCTGGCGGCGAGCCTCTTTCCTGGTGGTTGCAGCGGGTCGTCGGGCGGAACTTCCGTCTGCGACCAGCTGGGCGACGCCTGTGGCGGCGAGTGCACCTTCGACCAAGACTGCCCGAACGGTACCCACTGCGGCGCCAATGGCTCCTGCACCGCCGAATGCACGCCCGATGGCGGGCAGTGCGGGATGGACCGGCACTGTGATTCCACGGGGCAATGCCAGGACGGTGAGGGCGGCTCCGGTGGCTCTGGCGTCGGGGGGATCGGAGGCGGAACCAACGGGGGCACCGGGGGTTCCGGATGCATCGACGAAGACGTGAAGTTCGAGCCCCAGACTCCGACCGTTGTGCTGCTCGTCGATCAATCCGGATCCATGACGGAGAACTTCGCGGGGACGAGCCGCTGGAACGCCGTCTACAATGCGCTCTTCGACGCACCGAACGGCGTCGTCTTGACGCTCGAGGACAAGGTGCGCTTCGGCCTCAGCCTCTACACCAGCCACGGCGGCTTCAAGGGCGGTGAGTGCCCAATCCTCACGGAACAAAGCGTGGCGCTGGGCAACTACGCCGCGCTCGAAGCGCTGTACTCCGCCAACGATCCCGACGGAGACACGCCGACGGGCGAGAGCATCACCGCCGTCGCCGCGGAGCTCGCCCAGGTCACCGAACCCGGCGACAAGGCAATCGTCCTGGCAACCGACGGTGAGCCGGACAACTGCATGGACGCGGACGCCCACAACGCGACCTCCCAGCAGATCTCCGTGGACGCAGCGACGGCTGCCTACGGTCAGGGGATCCGCACCTACGTCATCGCAGTGGGCAGCGACATCAGCGACGCCCACTTGCAAGACGTCGCGAACGCGGGCACGGGAACGACCAGCGGTCCCGACGCGCCGTTCTGGAAGGCCAACAACCAGTCTGGTCTGATCGACGCCTTCAACACCATCATCGAAGGCGTCCGCTCCTGCGTCTTCGACCTCAACGGCACGGTCTCCACGGAAGCCCAGGACAAGGGCACCGTGAACCTCGACGGCAAGAGCCTCGGCCAGGACGATCCCAATGGCTGGCGCCTCAACTCACCCAGCCAGGTCGAGCTCGTAGGAGATGCGTGCGAAGCCATCAAGAGCGGCGACCACGACATCAAGATTTCGTTCCCCTGCGGATCCATCACACCCCGCTGACTCCCGCGGTGACCGGGCAGGGCGCGGGGGTGAGACGCACTTCGGACCTATCGTAGTCCGCTGCAGCTCACCCCCCTCCGGCCTACTTCTTGCGCCGGCCCTTGTGCTTCGAGACCTTGGGCGCGGCAGCCTTGGTCGCTTTGCTGCCGTTGTTCCGCGGGCCCCCTGTGCGGCCCGTCGCCCGGGGCCCGGGGCGGCCGCTGCGACCACCGTCCTTCCGCGGTCCACGCTTGCTGAGCACCTCTTCGACGGTGCGTCGGCCACGGCGACCCCGCTGCGCTTTCTTCTCCAGGTCGTCCGGCGGGATGCGCCTGGCGAACACCGACCGACGCAGCACGGACACGTCCTCGATCTCCACCAACATGCGATCGCCTACCTGGATCAAGTCTCCGCTGTTCACGCCCCGAGCACCGAGCTCGTCGTCGGTCATCTCGTAACGATCGGTTCCGAGCGACTCGTACCGCACCAGCACGTCGACGAACGGATCGTCGAGGCTCAGGTACAAGCCTGAGCCGACGATCGCCGTCACCGTGCCCTCCAGCCGGTCCCCGATGCGGTCCCGCATGAACAGGGCGCGATACAGATCAGAGACTTCGCGCTCCACGTCCATCACCGCTCGCTCGCGCTGGCTCGAGCGCGTCGCTGCCGTCGCCGTTTGTTCCCGTGTGGAATCGGTTGTATCCACCGCTCCCCCGCGCAGCAGGTGCTTGACCTGACGGTGCACCATCAGGTCCGGGTAGCGGCGGATGGGCGACGTGAAGTGCAGGTAAGCCTCCGACGCGAGGCCGAAGTGCCCGATGTTCGTGATGTCGTAGGTCGCCTGTTTCAGCGAGCGCAGGGTCAAGCCTTCGAGCACTTGCTTTCGCGGATGCTCCTGGATCGAGCGCAGGAACTTGCCGAGCCCCAGCGGCTCCAGCATCTCGTCGATGTCGAAGCGCACTCCGAGCTTCTCAGCGACCTCACCCAGGCGCTCCAGCTTCTGCTCATCGGGCTTGCCGTGAACACGATAGATGGCCAGTGACTTGCGGCGCCCCAGCCAGCGCGCCACCAGCTCGTTCGCGAGGAGCATCAGCTCCTCGACGATCTGGTACGCCTTCTTGATGCCGGGGTCCTGGGTGCGCCGGTAGATGGCCGTTGGCGCGCCAGTCTCCGGATCCACGACGATGCGGGCCTCGGGCAAGTCGAGGTCCAGGGCGCCGCGCTTCATGCGCGCGCGACGCAGCTTGCCCGTGACCTCCGCGAGCACCTTGAGGTCCCGCTTGAACGCATCGGCCTGGGCGCTCCGCGGTGGTTCCTCGGTGAAACCGAGCGCTCGGGCCACGCCGCCATAGGTGAGCCGCGCCGCCGAGCGCATCACGCCCTCCACGATCTTCACCCGCTTGACCTTCGCCTGCTTGTCGAGCTCGGCGATCACGCACAGGCAGAGCCGGTCGGTGTCAGGCAGCAAGCTGCAAAGGTCCGCGGCGAGCGCGGAGGGCAACATCGGGATCGCGCGGTCCGGCAGGTAGATGGTGCACCCGCGGCGCAGCGCCTCGGCATCCAGCGCGGAGCCTGGCTGCACGTATTCGCTGACGTCGGCGATGGCGATCCACACCTTGTAGCCATCGCCGTCGCGCTCGGCCCAGACAGCGTCGTCGTGGTCCCGGGCGTCCTCGGGGTCGATGGTCGGAAGCGGCACGCCCCGCAGGTCTTCGCGCTTCTCCGCTGCGATGCGCCGCAGCTTCGCGGCCATACCCTCGGCTTCTGCCATCGCCTCGGGCGGGTGTTCCTCGGTGACTTCCTCACGCACCAGGATCTTGGCCACCTCGACCAGCGGATCGCCGTCGGCACCGAGCACGTCCACCAGCTCGGCCTGGGGATGCTCGTTCGCCGAGTCGGGCCACTGGGTGATGCTCACGACGGCGGCGTCGCCATCCTCACCCCGCTGCTCGCCCGGAGGCAGCGTGATCGGGCCGCGAATGCGGGTGTCGTCAGGATCGAGCCACAAGCTGCGACCCCGCCGCCGCAGGACACCCGCCACGCGCGGACTGCGGCGCTCGACGATCTCCTCGACCCGCCCCTCGACACCTCGGGAGCTCCGCCCCACGACGCCGACACGCACTCGATCGCGGTGCATGGCTCCGCCGATCGCCTCGGGGGGCACGTAGACATCGTCCTTGCCCACCTGGACCACGAACCCGAATCCTCGCGGATTCACATTTAGAAAGCCCTCCCAGCTCTCCTCGGCGGCTCGCTTGCGCACGTCGGCCCGGTACTTTCCGCCTCGGGCCTCCTTCAGCTTTCCCTCTCCCACCAGGGCATCGAGCATCTCGGGGAGGCGGCGCCGCGAACCGCGGGGCACTGCACACAGATCGGCGATCTCACCCACGCTGAGCGGCCGCCCCTCGGCAAGCAGCGCTTCGACGATCGCATCGGGTTTCGGTAAACGAGGCATGGGCCCCGCTATAGACCGTCCCGCCGCCGCACCCAATGTCTAGCTGATGCGCACTCGCGAAGCGTGAGAGGCAGCGGGGCCCCGAGTCTGCGGAAGCCCACCCGTACAGGCTGGACCCGCGCCTTTCAGCCTGATTCTGCAAAAGTTTCGACTCCAGGCGGCTAGGCGCTAGAACGCGGGGGTGCGAGCTGGACATGCCTCGATCGGAAGCTGGCTGCTACTGCTGCGCCTCGCCACGTTGCTGGCCCTGGCCGCCAGCATGGCGCTGTTGATTGACTACACGACGCCAGCAGAGGCGTTCTGCGGTGCCGACTCCGCCTGCGCGAAGGTGCGCGGCAGCGGCTACGGCTACTTGTTCAAGGGCTTGGTTCCGGTGCCCGCTGTGGGGCTCGCGGGCTTCGCCAGCCTCTACCTCTTATCCCTCTGGAAAGACTCGCCCACCGGGCGCACGTTGCTGCTGTACGCATCGGGGGCGGGAGCTGCCGTGGCGCTGTTCCTGATGGGCCTGCAGATCGCCGTCGTCAAGCATGTGTGCTGGCTGTGCATGGTGGCGGACACCAGCGCGGTCGTCGCCGCGTCGGCGTGCCTGATGTACAACAAGGCGGTCAAGGACGCCGAGGCCGCCAAGCGGAAAGACCCGGAGCGAGAGGTCCCCTTCGGCCCCGATTTCGCTCCTTGGGCCGCTGCGCTCCTCGGCATCATCGCCGTCGCAGGGCCTGCGATCTGGCCCCGTGTCAGGCCCCTGCCTCCGGTGCCACCGCCGATCGCGAACCTGTACGTGTCGGGTAAGATCAACGTGGTTGAGTTCTTCGACTTCGAGTGCCCCCACTGCCGCGCGCTGCACCCCAAGCTGATGAAGTTCAAGCAGCAATACGGCGACCAGGTTCACTTCGTTCGCAAGAATTTCCCCCTGGCATTCCACAAGGACGCCATGTCCAGCGCAAAGGGCCATATATGCGCGAGGAATCAGGGCAAGGGCGACGAGTACGCAGAGCAGATGCTCACCAGTGAGCCCATCGGGTCCATCGGTGCGACCCGCACCGCCAAAGCGCTTGGCCTGGACCTCCAGAAGTTCGAAGCCTGCGTGCTGGATGCGGCGACGAAGCAGGCGCTCGAGGACGAGATGCAGATCCTGCGAAAGGCGGAGATGGTGGGCTTGCCCACGACCTACGTCGGCAGTCGGCGCATCATCGGTAACCAGCCCGTAGACGTCTATGCCGACGCCTTTCGCCGCGCGGAAGCGGAACTGAAGAGCGGAGAACACGAGAGCGGTATCCCGGCCTGGGCCTACGCCTCGCTTTGCTTCGCCTTGGCGCTGGGTGTCGGTTGGGTCGGTCGCAAGTCGGGCTCAGCCTGAGCCGACCCTCGACCCAGCGACTGTGGCAGCGACGCCCCTTCGAACTCACGCTGCGAGCGCTTGACCCACGGGCGCGCCGGGGTCGCGCCGAGCGGCGAGCTGCAGGCGCAGCACGGCCTCTCGACCAGCGCTCCTCACCCCCAGAAATCCTCGCCCCAGAAACGCAATAGAGCGCAGTGCGTGACGAACATGCTGAGCCAAACCCGGGCTCCGTGGCCGCTCCGACTCGGCCCCGCTGGAGTTGTTTCGGGGCTATTGCGCGGGACAAAACCGATGGTAGAGTCCTCTATGGAACAGAAAAGTAAGCAATTGCCTGAAAGCACGAACGGCAGCGGAAGCCGTATCGTGCCCTTCGAAGTGTTTCAGGCGCTCCCCAAGACCGACCTTCACGTCCACCTGGATGGCTCTCTGAGGCTGTCCACCATCCTCGAGCTGGCGAAGGAAGGGGGCATCAGCCTCCCCGCCACGACCGAAGAAGGGCTGCGCAAAGCCATCGGCTGCGGCAACGACTTCGGGTCGCTGGTCGAGTACCTGCGGGGCTTCGAGATCACCCTCAAGGTGATGCAGAACGAAGCCGCTCTCGAGCGCATCGCGTTCGAGCTCGCGGAGGACGCGCATCAAGAGAACGTCCGCTACATGGAAGTGCGCTACGCGCCGATGCTGCACACCCAGCGCGGCCTGAAGCTCACCAAGGTGGTCGAAGCGGTGCTCAATGGCCTCAGCCGTGCGCGTGAGACCTACGGCATCAAGTGCAACGTGATCATCTGCGGGATCCGCAACATCTCCCCGGAGTCGTCCTACGAGATGGCCGAGCTGGCCGTGGCATACAAGGGCCGTGGCGTCGTCGGGTTCGACCTCGCAGGCGCTGAAGCGGATTTCCCCGCGGCACACCACAAGCGCGCGTTTCAGCTGGTGCGGGACAACAACATCAACTGCACCATCCACGCGGGCGAGGCGTATGGACCGGAGTCCATCGCTCAAGCCATCCACGTGTGCGGCGCCCATCGCATCGGCCATGGCTGCCGTCTGCGTGAGAACGGCGATCTGTTGCACTACATCAACGATCACCGCATCCCGCTGGAGTGCTGCCCATCGAGCAACGTTCAAACACAAGCCGTCGAGACCCTCGAGTCTCACCCGCTCAAGCTGTACTTCGACCTGGGTCTGCGCGTGACGATCAACACGGACAACCGCCTGATCACGGACACGACCGTCTCCAAGGAGCTCTACCTGGTGCACACCAAGATGGGCATCCCGTTCAAGGAGATTAAGAGCATGATCGTCGCGGGCTTCAAGTCAGCGTTCCGGCCCTTCCACGAGAAGCAAGCCGCGCTCCGTCACGTCGTCACCGAGCTCAGCCGCTACGACGACGAAGGCAACCTCCTGCAGACTCCGATGAAGGAGTCCAAGCGTCCGCGCGCCAGCGCCGAGCTGAGCAGCCCGCCGGCTTCGTCGCCTGCACCCGCGGTGGCTCCAGCCGCCAAGGCCTGAGCCAAGCGCTAGCATCGTCCTTGATCGGTCGGGTGTCTCGCAGCACCCCTGCCAGTGCCTCCTGGTCCACTGCGGCTCGGAGGCATTCTCATGACCGCCAGCGGAGCATCTCCGGTTCAGCAGAGAAGCGCCTCCAGCCTTGACCGCACGGAATCGCCATGCGACCCCAGCTGAATGGCACGAACGACGTGGACCACTTGCCCGATCTTCGCAGCCGTCCTGCTCAGCGTCGGGGGATGCAAATGCTCTGGAGACGCCGGTCCAGACTACTGCAAGGCTGGCGCACCCCCCGCAGGCTGGTCTCGACACGAAGCTCGCATCTTCCAGCAGGCGAACCTCAAGCTGGAAAAGTCCGGCGCCGACCCCAAGCGGAAGCTGCGCTACCAGTTCACCCGAGGTGCGCGGATGATCGCGGCTGGCTTCGATGCTCGAGCTGCGAGCTTGGGCACCTTCTACACCTTGAATACCCGCTGCGCGACGGACACCAGCGCGCGCTTCGAGAGCCTGGCTGTTGGTCCGCTTTATCCGGAATCGGAGCTCACCTGGATTGAAGTCGACCCGCGCGGCGTGATCACCAAAGCGTACGCCGATCGGCAGCCAGGGGAAGCCGCGCCGCTGCCCTTCGAAGCCCCCATCGTCATTTTCCCTGAGGAAGCAGTCGGGGAAGGCGCCGAGTGGAGCGTCGACCAGCCGACGGGGGAGGGCAACGTGGCGAACATGAAGTTCAGCGTCCTGCGCATCCAAGGCGATCTGATCGAGTTGCGTCGTACGCGACCCGGTGCACGCCCCGAGACTTCCCGCACCTTGGTGGTCTCTACCCAAGGCATGGGACCGCTGACGAACACTCCAGCGTCCGTTGGTGCTCCGCTCGAAAGAGCCAAGGCAGACTTGGTAGCGCTGCGTCACTGCGCCGAGAGCTGCGCGAAGGCAGGCCGCTGTAGCCCCCACGGGGACCAATGTGAAGCGGACACCCCGAGCGACTGCTGGTACTCCGACGCGTGCCGCGAGGACGGCAAGTGCAGCCTAGCGGTAGACCACTGCGACACCGCTAGCGCAGCGGAGGAGTACCGCAAGGCTCATCCAGAGGACGACCAGATCACGCCTGAGCAACAGCAGCTGATGAATCAGTACCTCGACAAGGCAGCTGACAAGGAACAGGAAGAGAACGCGAAGTAGCGTTGTCTCCTGCCTCGCGAATCCGACTCCCATAGACTGCTCGCCCCAGCGTCAGCTTCCCGAGCGCCGGTTGGGAGTGCGTCGATGCGGAGTTCATTGCGACCACTGGAGCTGGTGCAGAAGCGCGCCCTGCTCTGAGCCCCACGGCTCCCGACGCTCAGAAGTGCAGGTCTGAGCGCACGTCCCCGGTGGCTTCACCGAGCGTCTTGATCGCGTTCTCCACGGCTTCGCTCTGTTCCTCGGGGAGCTTGATGATGAAGCGCGCGTAGAGATCGCCCACCTTGTCCTTGCGCTTCACGCCGCGGCCCTTGAGGCGAGCTAGCTGGCCGCTCTGCGCGCCCTTGGGCACCGTGAGGGTGACGTCGCCCCCTGGCGTCGGGACCCGCGCCTTGGCTCCGTAGAACGCTTCGGTAACGCTGATCGGCAGATCGACGTGGAGGTCGAGCCCGTCGCGCTCGAAGTAGGGGTGAGGCGACACCCGGATGCTGAGAATCAGGTCGCCGGCGGGGCCACCGCCCACACCCGGCGCGCCGTGGCCCTTGACCCTCACCTTGTCACCATCATCCGCGCCGGATGGTATCCGCACGGTAACTTCCTCGCCGCCATCTTGCAGCCGAAGCTTCATCGTCGAGCCCGAGATCGCGTCGACGAAGCTGACCTGAACCTCGCTCAGCACGTCGGAGCCCTTCATCGGCATGTTGCCGAAGCCACCTCCGCCGTTGCGCCGACGACCGCCGCCACCGAACAGATCTCCGAACATATCGCCCATGTTGCTGCCCTGAGCGGCGGAGAAGATGTCCTCGAAGTGGATGTTACCCTGGGGGCCACCGCCTCGACGACCGCGCGAGCGGTACGCGCGATACACCTCGGGGTCGAAGCCATCCCGGAGGCCTTCTTCACCGAACTCGTCGTACAGCGCGCGCTTCTTCTCGTCGGACAGGACCTGGTGCGCGCGGTTGACGGCCTTGAAGCGGCGCTCCTTCTCCTCATCGCCGGTGTTGCGATCCGGATGCAGCTCTTTCGTCAGCTTTTTGTATGCCTTCTTGAGCTCCTCGGCGGAAGCGCTCCTGCTGACACCCAGCTCCTCGTAGTAGTCCTTGGCCATCTTTGGTTTCCTGATGCGGGCGCCTGGGGCGCCCGTTTGCCCAGCTCCGAGCGCTGGGCGGTGACACAACCTAAATCGCTCTCGTCGGGGAGCAACCCTCGCACAACGCCACGTTTCGCTGCTATTTCCGCCGCTTCTTGGCCTTTGCTCGTGGCGCGAGACAACTCACGACGACCCAATCCGTGTCCACGTCGAGGGCCTTGTCTTCGAAGTCGGCGCTGAGCTGGATGTCGCGAAACCCCGCGTAGTGGAGCAGCGCCTCCATTTCCTGGGGGAAGAACTGGCGGTGCGTCAGCGGCACCGACCACGCCTCCGAGCCATCCACCGGCTCGAACTGCATCCAGCACAGCTGGATCTGCCGCACCGGATCGTACTCGAAGCGCTCGGAGTACTTCACCAGCTTGCCGCTGCTCGGATCTCGCAGCCGCATTCCACTGTAGCTCCGCCCTGGATCCAGCGCGAGGTCCGCAGGTCGCGGCAGCGAGAAGTCGAAGACCAGGCGACCTCCAGGGGCCAGGTGCGCCTTTACCCTGGAGAAAAACGCCTCCACGTCCTGGCGAGTGTAGAGGTGCAGCACACTGTTGAAGGTGCTGACTATCAGCGGAAAGCGACGCCGGGTGCGCCACGACCGCATGTCCCCGCGCGTGAGGTGCAGGCGTCGCTGAACCTCGACGGGCTCCTTGGCCAGGCGCGCCTTCAGCGCCCCCAGCATCGGCGCCGAGAGGTCGACACCCCAGACCTCGACCCCCGAGCGAACCACCGGCAGCGCGACCCGGCCATCACCGACCGCGTACTCCAGGACGGGCCCGCCGATGCGTTCCGCCAGCGCGACGTAATAGTCCACGTCCTGGCGGCGGCTCTTGTACGCCTTGGCGTAGTAGGCAGGATCCGCGTAGTGCGCGAGCGCTCCAAAATCACCCGCACGTCCGAGCTGGGACAGATTCAGCTCGGACATCCGATCAGCGCTCGCCTTCAGCTGCTCATTGCCTCAGGGCAACGAACTACTCGCGTCAGATGCGGTTCTCTTCGATCCACTCGCGAACGACTTCGGTGCTGTCGCGATGGAAGCGCACCTTGCCGGCGGCGATCTCGCGCAGGCTGTTCACGGCGTCGCGATTACGAGCGCGAACCAGAGGTTCCGAGCCCTTCATCAGCTGACGGGCACGAGCAGCCGCCAACACCACGAGGGCAAAGCGGTTCTCTTCTTTTTCCAAGCAATCTTCAACGGTAACGCGTGCCATAGGGGAGGGGCACGCTAGCGAGCGCCGAGGGTCCGCGCAAGCTGAACACCGAGCGAACGACCTCAATCGACCGCTTCCTGGCCCGGCTGTGGGCCCGCCGCTCCCACGCCGAGTTCGTCAAAGCCTCGAATATCCGCACGGTTGTTCAGCGCACACTGAACAGACGTTGCGCATTCACGGAGGGACCCAGTGTTCCACTCCCCCGAGGCTCCATCGCCCCCAACTCATGGCAGGCTGCCGGGCAATGAGTCTGTTCAAGCGCTTGGCCCGTCAGCATCCACTCGCCTCGGACCTCGGCCTGCTGGTGCTCCGGGTGTGGTTCGGGCTCACGATGGCAATCGTTCATGGCTACGGCAAGCTGATGAACCTGGGAGAGTTCAGCGCCAAGGTCGCCAAGCTGGGGCTACCGCTGCCGAGCGTGCTTGGACCTGCCGCCGGGCTCAGTGAATTTCTGGGCGGAATCCTGCTGGCGATCGGGTTAGCCACGCGCATTTCGGCGGCGACATTGATCATCACCATGAGCGTGGCGGCCTTCGTCGTGCATGCGAGCGACCCATTCCAGCGCAAGGAGCTGGCCTTCTGCTACGGCATCGCGGCGCTGGCGCTGTTGCTGATGGGGCCTGGGCGATTCAGTGCCGACGCACGCCTCAGCTGAAGTACTGGCGCGGAAATAGCCTACATCCCCCCCAGCACACACCTTCGGCCCACACGGCTCGCCCCAACTTTTTTCCGGTGGAAATACCCCGGGTGGCGAGGACAGCGACTCCGCCGCAACGCACTTCCGTCAAAAGACGGATCGTTCTGCCAAGCGAGCCGTCTGACGCCAGCTGATGCAACGAGCCTGGAGCAAGCGAGCGAGCAAGCGTGGTGAAACCGAGGGCCGCTCTGCTCATGCGCCTTGCAACGCCCGGGGCAACGGCAGACAGTACAAGGTTGGGAAGGCGTTGCGCGCGAGTCGCGTACGTAAGCTGACGGCTTGCGCGTGGGGGAACTGACTCTCGCCGTGACCGTGGGCTGGGAGGAAGCTTGAGATGCTGATCGATCGAACCAAGGCTTTATTGTTGGTAGGTGCGCTGGCGACCAGCGCCTGCGTGGTCAAGAAGAGCGACGACGGAGAAACCGGCGGCTCTTCGGGGAACGGCGGAAATGGGGGCAGCACCGCGGGCACCGGTGGTGGAAGCACGGCAGGTGCAGGCGGCGGTTCCACTGCGGGCACCGGCGGCGCCACGGGCGGAACCGGTGGCGCCACGGGCGGAAGCGGTGGTGCGACGGCGGGGACCGGTGGCACGACGGGCGGAACCGGCGGCGCCACGGGCGGAACCGGTGGCGCGACCTGCGGCGACTCCACGGGCACGGCGATCACCGATTGCTCCACGGAGTTCCCCGCACCCACGAGCGAAGGCGCGTGCGACATCCGCAACGACCTGTGCAACCTGGTCT
>JAUILJ010001027.1 GCA_030433055.1 Polyangia bacterium | reverse complement strand
GTGCTCAGCCGGCGGGGCGATCGTCTTGCGCGCCTCTTCTTGGTGGCGTGGTCGATGTATCTGGTGACGGGCATCGTCTACTCGCTGCGCTCCTTCGGCTTCATCCCGTACACGAACGTGACGGAGCATCAGCTCCAGTTCGCGTCGGCCTTGGAGGTGGTCTTGCTGAGCTTCGCCCTGGGGTATCGCATCCGCCTGATCGATGCCGAACGGGAGCGAGCCAAGGAAGAATCGGCGGAGCTGCGCCTGGGGCGTGAGATCGAGATCCAGCGTGAGCGCGCTCGGGGCCTCACCCGCTTGATGGAGCAGCAAGATCACGATCGACGGCGGGTCGCTCGCGACCTGCACGATGGCCTGGGTCAGCTCCTCGTGGCGTTGAAGGGAGTGCTCGCCGGTGAGTCGTCGGCTGCCGCAGAGCGCGCCCAGGGACTGGTGGCGCGAGGGATCGATGAAGCTCGGGCGCTCAGCCATGGGCTACACCCGGATCGACTCGATCGCTTGGGCTTGACCGCCGCGCTCCGAGGCCTGGTCGACGACTTGCCCGAGCAGCCGGGGCTCACCGTGGACGCGGAGATCCGCGACGTGGACGGTGCCCTCGCGCGCAGCGCCGAGCTGCACGTCTTCCGCATCGCCCAAGAGGCCATCAACAACGCATTCGTACATGGAAACGCACGCACGCTCTTCGTCAACGCCGAGCTTGCCGAAGGTGAGCTACTCTTGGTCGTGGAGAACGACGGTCGGCGCTTCGATGAGCCAAACTCCGCCCGGTCGACGCCGGGGCTCGGCCTGACTGGCATCAAGGAGCGCTGCGCGGCGCTGGGTGCGACGTTGACCCTCGAAGGGCTCGAGGAAGGTGGAACCCGCCTGGAAGTGAGTGTGCCGCTCAGATCGGGTTTGGGGGTGAGGGAGTCAGCGGAGGCGGTTGGAGTATGATTGGTAAATGCCTTGCGGAAATGTGTGAGGAGAGAGCTTTCCGGTGAGCTTCGCCCCCGGGTATGGGGGATGGTTCGGTGTCCGAATGCTGCTCGGCTGAGCTACTGCAAAACGAAGCGCGCGGCCCGTTGGCCGCGCGCCTGGCTGTGTTGAGTACCCGTGAGGAACTAGGGGAAGACGACGTAGCCTTGGACGTCTCCGTCCGTGGGCGCCTCTTCGATGCGCGCGGTGCTCAGGGCTTGGTCTGCCGTCGAGAGGTCGCTCGTCGTGAAGAGCTCGTCGCTGCCGTTGGTGAGCAAGTCGCCGAGGGCGACGACGCGCTTGCCGTGGTCGGCGAAGCCGTACGCGACGTATGTCAGGTTCGAAGCCGCCTGTTCCTCGAAAAGGCGCATGCCGCCCATTCCGGTGGTTGGGATCAGGTAGAGTGAATAGAAGCTATCGGTGCTGCCGCTCCAGTTCGCCGTGACGAGCACATGGCTTCCATTCGGGGTCCAGACGATAGGGTCTCGGTACGAGGGTGCTCGCGTCTCTCCGCTGACGGGTGTCGTGAGCACGTTCGATACTTGCATCGCAGTACCTCCACCAGTGAGCGGCAGGACGTACATTTGGTAGAGAGCCGCGTCTGGGGCATTGGCCGAGAACGCGAGCTTCGTGCCATCAGGGCTGACCTCAAGATTGCCGATACCTGCTTCGCTTCCGTTTGAAAGAATGGTTCCGGCGACTTGCTCACGACTCTGGCCGTCTGCATCAACGCGGTACGCGCGGAAAAGGTCGTTTACCTCCCAGTCGCCGGTGAAGTAGAGCTTGCTACCGCTCCCCCAGTGGACGCTCTGACTCACATCACCACCGCTGACGATCTCACTCTCACCCACGATGGTGGTGGGAGCAGGGCTGGTGGCTCGAGCATCCACGGTGAAGAGCTCGTAGACGCCGTTGGTCACGCTGTCAGCAACGAATGCCAGGTAGGCGGCGCCTGTCCCAGTCGTCGCTGGGTCCCAACCCATCGCGACCACGTCGAAGTCCTTGTTCCCGAACTCGGTGTGCACCGGCACCGCCGTGCCACCCGCAGCGGGAATGACGTAGAGGTTGTTTGCGCCATCGGTTCCGCCCACGTCGCCCACGAAAGCGATCATGCTCCCGTCGGGTGAGTACTCGATGTCCTCGATCTCCGTTCCAGTCTCAGTGGCGGTGAAGAGCGCAGACGGCGAGCTCCCGTCGGGATTCATTACGACGAGGATCGCATTGCCGCTGGAGTTGCGTCCTCCGAGCGCCACCTTGCTTCCGTCGGGAGATACGTCGCCGGCGCCGATCGTTTCGCTTGGATCGAAATCGCTCGGTAAGGTCAGGTCAGTGCGGGACGTCGACGGCAGCCCTATCGTCGCCACTGCGTTAGTGCCCAGGGTGTCGTAGTCACCGAAGGAGAGGAGCGTGGTGTCGTCCCCGGTCATCCCCGCGGTGCCACCCGTCGCGCCGCCGGTCCCTCCTGTGGCCCCACCCGTACCCCCGGTCGCTCCACCGGTTCCACCTGTCGCGCCACCGGTTCCGC
>JAUILJ010001026.1 GCA_030433055.1 Polyangia bacterium | reverse complement strand
CAAGCCTGGCAGGAAAGGTCTCTGGGGACAATCCAGCGCCGAGCCTCATGCCCATGGCAGAGCGTTTCCATCGAGCAGGCCTTCGGCGCTAGTGTCTTTGGCGTGCTCTCTGCGCTGGTTGCCCTGACCCGACTCGACCCGATGGCGCTGCGCGGCAGGAGGTCGTTTGGCGCGGCGCACGAGCTGCGGCGTGTCGCCGGACTGCGCTGTGTCACGGGACTGCGCTGTGTCATGGGACGGGTGGGCGTGGTGGCGCTGCTGTGCGCGCTCTCGGTGCTGTTTTGGTCGGCGGCCCTCAGCGCCGCGCCTGCTGTGCGCCAAGTCGAGCTCCGGGACGTGGCTCAGAGCTATGCGCTGGGCAGTGGCATGTGGCTGCTCCCCGATGCGGACGACAGCATCGAGTTCGACGCGGCTCGCGCGGCGTTCCAGGCTGGGCGCTTCAGCGAGGTGAAGACCGAGCACCCACAGCTGGGGGTCCGATGGAAAGCGGTGTGGATTCGCGTGGCTCTCGTCAATCGAACTACCGTGCGGCAATGGAGGTTCTGGCAGCCGCACCCCATGCCAGACTACATCGAGTCCTACTTCGCTGTCGGGGGCACCGGCACGGACGCAGATGCCAGCGGAGCAGCTGCGTTCCAGCACCTCCAACTCTACTCCCGACACGTCCCGACACGCTATCCGCGCCGTGGGCTGACCATCGAACTCGACCTGCCACAGGACGCGCCTGCGGTGCTCTACTTGAAGTACCGCGGTCGGCTTCAGGCAGTCACCGCGGAGGTCTCGGCCCACGAGCATTTCGACTCCAGCTACTCCTTGGCTCAGCTGGGGCACGGCGTGTTCTACGGCACGCTGCTCGCCCTGTTGCTCTACAACCTGGTGCTGTTCGTTTCCCTGCGGGATGCGGCGTATAGCTACTACGTGGTGCACGTGGGCTCTACGCTGTTCTTCTTCTTCGTGCGCAATGCCCACATCGGAGAGGTGCCGTTCGCGGTTGGCTTCGCCGAGCTGATCGCGAGGCGCTGGGAGCTGACGACGGTTCTGGTGCACTGGGTGATCGTGATCGGTGTCACCGGATTCTTCCGCATGCTGTTCGCCACAGCGACCGCGGCGCCGAGGCTGGACAAGCTCCTGAAGTGGATCGCAGCCTCTCCGCTGATCGGTGCGGTTACGGTGTTGCTCACCGACGGTCGCTTCGGGGATAGCCTCGCGGGCCTGTCTCAGCTGGCGGGCTTTTTGACGGTTCTTTCCTCCGGGATCTGGCTATGGCTCAAGCGGCGCCACCCCTTGGCTCCGATCTACCTGACGGCATGGCTCGCCCTGCTGACCAGTAGCTCAGCCTACGTCATGCGCTATTTCGGTGTTTTGCCCTACAACCTGTGGACAGAGTTCGCGCCTCAGTTCGGCGTGGGCGCCGAGGCCGTGTTGCTCTCGTTGGCGCTAGCCTACCGCGTGCGCCTACTTCAGGCGGAGAAGGCCAAGGCTGAAGAAGAAGCGCGGAGTGTGCGGGCCGAGCGGGACGTTCGGCTGGCTCAGGAACGCGCCGCGGGTTTGACCCGCATGATGGAATCGACGGACGCCGAGCGCCGACGAGTGGCGCGAGATCTCCACGACGGTTTGGGGCAGCTCCTGACTGGAGCCAAGGCGCTGGTGGAGCGTCAGGTGAAGGTTGGGGATGGTGAAGTCGCGCGGAAGCAGGAGGAGCTGGAGCGTGCCGCCGGGTTGATTCAGCAAGGGATCCAGGAGACGCGGAACATCAGTCACGGACTCCACCCGGAGCGGCTGGATCGTGTGGGGCTCACTGCCGCTCTGCGTGGGCTGGTTGACGACTTCCCGGAGCGCGAGGGCCTGATCGTGGACGCTGAGGTTCGCGACGTGGATGGCCTGCTGAGCCACGAGGCAGAGCTTCACTTGTTCCGCATCGCCCAGGAGGCGCTCAAGAACGCCTGGATACATGGGGTAGGGGACCTGATCAGCGTTTCGGTGACGCGCGCTGGCGACCACCTGGAGCTGAGCGTGGTCAATGACGGTGAGCCTTTTGACATCCAGTCTGCCCAGGGCCTCGGCCTGGTCAGTATCCGTGAGCGCTGCGCGGTGCTCCACGGGGAGCTGTCCATCGAAGCGCCGGCAGAGGGCGGCGCGGAGATCCTGGTGCGGGTCCCGATCGATCAATCGTTGCCGCGCGGTAACTAGCCGACGGAGATCGCCTGTTGGCTGGTGTGGCGTTCGGGGCGGAGGCGAGGTCAGTCGAGTGCCTCAATCCTTCGTGGATTGAAGTGGGGAGCGGCGATGGCGCGGCCGCCGCGCTCGCAGAATTTGCCTGTCACTTCCACCTGGTGACCCACCAGCGGCTCCAGCTGCTTGGGAACGGAATAGAGCAAGAGCCAGCTCACCTCATCGGTCTGCAGGAACAGGCCATCGAGGCCATGTCCGAGGTCTTTTCGCTGCAGAATCCCGGTGACGAAGCGGGTCTCGGAGATCGCCGCGGCGGTCAA
>JAUILJ010000112.1 GCA_030433055.1 Polyangia bacterium | reverse complement strand
GAACGCAAGCAGCTCCAGCTGCAGCTCGAGGTCGCCGATCGGTTGGCTTCCCTCGGCACCCTCGCGGCTGGCGTAGCCCACGAGATCAACAACCCGCTGGCCTACATCACGGCTAACCTCGACTACGTACTGGAGGAGCTCGCGCGGATCCCGCGCCACGCGCTGGACGCTGGGGTACGGCGGGAGCTGACCGAGGCCGCCCAGGAGGCCAGGGCGGGCGCCGACCGAGTCCGTACCATCGTGCGGGATCTCAAGACGTTCTCCCGTGAGAACCACGAGAAGAGCGACTCGGTGGACTTGTCCCGGGTGCTGCGCGGCGCCTTGAACATGACTCACAGCGAGCTCAAACACCGGGCGACGGTGGTTGTCGACGTGCCCCAGGGCTTGTGCGTGGAGGGCAACGAGTCTCGGCTGAGTCAGGTGTTCATCAACCTGCTCGTGAACGCAGGGCAAGCTCTGCCGGCGCGGCCCTTGGCAGACAACCACATCCGGATCCGTGCCGAGGCACACGACGGCGAGGTCGACGTCTGGGTGGAGGACAACGGCCCTGGAATCCCCGCGGAATCAATCGGCCGCATCTTCGACCCGTTCTTCACCACCAAGCCAGTCGGGGTCGGTACTGGGCTCGGCTTGTCCATTTGCCACAGCATCGTCAAAGCCGCCGGCGGCGAGCTCAGCGTCGAGAGCGAGCTGGGTTGCTACACGCGATTCAGGGTCCGCCTGCGCCGGGGCCAGACCCAGAGCGCTCCAGGCTGACGCCCCGAGGCCCCGGACGCACCCACTGGGCTGCGCACGCGCAAAATGCAGCGAGGGCAGCCCGCTAAGGCCGCCCTCGGACGCTCCCAAAGTCTGACCTGGCTCAGGGTTTGATCACCTTGGTGCCCGCCGGAGGCTTGAACTCGAACTCGCCCTTCGGCGTCTTCTTGTTCACGCTGGGAGACAAGAAATCAAAGGTGTTCCGGTTCCCCTCGGCATCGATCAGCATCACGCGCCGCACCTGGCTGGTCTTGCCGTCGATGTAGAACAGGACCTTGGTGTATGCGGGCGTCGGCTTGCGCGGCTTGCCCAGGAGCACATAGCCGCCTTCGAACTTCATGCGCTTGCTGTTGAGCTTCCGCAGGCGAAACGCCTTGCGCAGGCTGCCGCTGCCCGTGAGGAAGGCGAGCGCCGCAGGATACTGACTCTTGTCGATATCCTGCTCGTACATCTGCTTCTCTTCGGCTTCGTAGACCTGGATCTTCTTGCCATCGGAGACGACACGGTTGCCGTTGTTCTTGTAGCGCCAGCTCATCTTGCCAGGCTTCTCGAACACCACCTGGCCGTTGCTGTTCTTGTACTTGTTGTACTTCTTGATCCAGTAGCGCTGCTTGAAGCCGGCTTGGAACGTCTTGGTCTTGTCGTAGAAAGTCTGAACGCGCTTCGCGATCTCCTTGGAACGGGGACCCTTCGCCTTCTTGTCCGCTTTCTTGGTCGCGGTCTGGGCTTCGGCGACGTTCGGCGCGCCGGAGACTGTCAGTCCTCCGAGGGCGACGCACAGCGCATAGGCAATCCAGTGCTTCTTCGTCTGCATGCTCACTCTGTTCCTCAAATCCACCCACACGGGGTGGACAGCAACTCTCGGCCCCGTACTTGGGAGCCAGCAACCTGGCAAGCCAGGTCGCGCTTTCCTGGGGACAGACGGGAGGGGCCCACCTGGCATTCGCCTAAAAACACCCCTGACGTCGAATACTTACACCTCAAACCAGAGCCTTAACACGAAACCCAGAGGCGGCATTCCGAGGCTCAGCGCGCGGATTTCGCTGACCAGTCAAGGGGACGCACGCGCGGGGCAACTCGGCTCAACAGCGCCGCTTGCGCACCGCTGCCACACGCTTCGGGTCAGCGACCTGCGGCGCGCTGTTTGAGCGCGAGGCGAGCCAGCGCAGCGCGGCTCTGACGACTGCGGCCCCGTGAGCTACTCATCGCCGCCAGGACTCGCGCCGCACCGGAGTCGCCACGCGCCAGCGGCCCGAGGCGCAGGTGAGTGATGGCGATGGCGAGCGCATCGGCGGCATCGGCTGGTGGCAGATCGCTGAGCGCGAGCATCGCCTTGACCATCTGCGCGACCTGACGCTTCTCTGCCTGGCCATTGCCGGTCACCGTCCGCTTCACGCGCGCCGGCGGATACTCGAACACATCCAGCCCGGCACGGGCCAGACCCAGCAGGATCACGCCTCGTGCGTGTCCCAGCTTGGCGGCCGCTTGCGCGTCCTTGTTGAAGAAGATGCTCTCGACGGAGCCCACGTCCGGTCCATGGGTCGACAGGAGCTCCGAGATCCCTTCGTCGATAGCGCACAGGCGCTTCGCGAGCGACGCTGAAGCATCCAGACGCAGAACGCCGTGGGCGATGTGCGTGATGCGGTTGCCTTCACGCCGCACGAGACCCCAGCCGAGGTTCCGGGTGCCAGGGTCAAAACCAATCGCGAGCACCTCCCACCGATACCAGCCTGACGGCCAAAGCGAAAGTTCCAGGCACCCCGTTTACAGCCTGTATGACGCCTTTCCCCTTTCGATGGCTGCAGGTTGCCTCATACAGTCCCCCGAGAGGCACGAGTGAGTACGCGGGATCCAGAAGCAATCGTCATCGGCTCCGGGCCAAACGGCTTGGTGGCAGCCTGCATCCTCGCTCGGAACGGCTACCGTGTGCTGCTGCTCGAAGCGAATCCCAGGCGGCCCGGCGGGGCCCTGGGCTCTGAGATCGCGACGCGCCCGGGTTTCGTACACGACGTCGGCGCAGCCTTCTTTCCCTTCGGCAAGACCAGCCCGGCCTTCAAGCACCTCGACCTGGTCGGGAATGGCCTCAAATGGTGCCATGCGGAATTGGAGAGCTGTCACCCTGCGCCGGACGGAAGCGTGGCGGCTATCTCTCGCGACGACGACGTCACGGCGAGCCATTTCGGAAGTCCCGAAGATGGCGCTGCATGGCGAAACCTCGCGCGCTGGCACCGGGGCGCGGAGCGTCACATCCTCGGCTTCCTGCTGGGTCCGTTCCCGACGCTCGGGCCGCTGTTCAAGCTGGGCTTGTTCAACCTGTTGAAACTCACGCGCATCCTCGCCTCGAGCGGCAGGGGGCTGTCTTCCCGCTTGTTCCAGAGCGAAGCAGCCCGTCGCGTGTTGCCCGGCCTCGCGCTACACGTGGACGTAGGACCCGACGACGTCTTCGGCGCCGGCCTTGGCTACATGTTGGGGCTCACGGCGGTCACCGGCGGCTATCCGGTTCCGCGCGGAGGTGCGCAGGCAATCACGGACACCCTGGTGCGAATCCTCGAAGCTCACGGGGGCAAGCTGCGTTTGGGCGCCCAGGTCGAGCAGGTCATCGTCAAGGGTGGCCGAGCAGCAGCAGTTCGCTTGGTCGGGGGTGAGGAGATCCGGGCTTCACACATGGTCCTGGCCAACACATCGGCGCCGTCCCTCTACCTGGACCTGCTGAAAGATGACCAGGTCTCGTCCCGCGTCATCAAGCGCATGCGCTCGTTTCCACACGGCTGGGGCACATTCAAGCTCGATTGGGCGCTGAGCGATCCCGTGCCTTGGAGCGAACCGCTCGCGCACAAGAGCGCGGTCGTTCACGCGGGTGACAGCCTGACTGACCTGAGTCGCTTCACCAAAGTCGTGCGCGGCGGGGAGATCCCCGAGAACCCCTACTTGGTCATCGGGCAACAGAGCCTCGCGGATCCCACACGCGCCCCCGAGGGTCAGCACACGCTGTGGGCCTACTCCCGCGTTCCTCCGACTGTAGACGGCACCTGGGAGAGCCAGCGGGAGCGCTTCGCGGACAGCGTGGACGAGCGCATCGAGGGGCTAGCGCCAGGCTTCAAGGGTCGGATCATCGCACGGCGCGCGGTGGCGCCACCGGACCTGCAGGCGATGGATGCGAACCTGGTTGGCGGCGATCTGGGTGGAGGCTCCAATGCCTGGCATCGCCAGTTCATTTGGCGGCCGGTGTTTCCGTATTTCCGTTACCGTACGCCGGTGGCCGGCCTGTACTTGTGCTCCAGCTACGCCCACCCAGGCGCCGGCGTGCACGGGATGTGCGGCTTCAACGCTGCACACATCGCGATGAAAGACAGCAAGTAGCGTCCCTCGCGCCGCGCTAGTCGTCGTATCCACCCATGGAAGGAGAGTCCAGGCGGACTGGGCGGCTCTCCCCACGGGCGCGGCGCTCGATCAGCTCGTCGACGAGACGGAAGAGCATGCGGTTATCCTGGCGTGGATAGCTCTCGAGGGCGCTCGCGTAGGTCGGGCTCCGCTCGATGAAATCGCGGATCTTCTCGATATCCACCGATGGCGACCATGTGCCGTAGCCAAGGTGCGCCAGCCAGCGCGCGTTCAGCTCTTGCTCGAACTGCTGCTCGACCGGGATCGAATGCACCGGCACACCCAGGTGCACCGCTTCGCTCATCAGCGTGTAGCCACCCCCGGTTATCACCGCGCGGGCGGTGCGCAGATCCTCCACGAACCCAGCTTCCGAGAACGCGCGAAGGCTGACGTTGCCCTCGGTGGCCTCGCGGCCCATGCCATACAGACGAAACTCGTACGGCAGCTGTTGGAGCGCGGGGACCAGCTTCTCGTTGGCGCTCGCCGTTTGGTACACGAGCACGTGAGCGCCGGGCTCACGCTTCGCCTGGATGACCTCGTCGCGCAGGATCGGTGGCACCAGGGTCGTGCGCTTCTTGCGCACCTTCGGGAAGAAGAAGCTCGAGACCAGGTAGTGGTATGCCCCCGGGAGCTTCGACTTCACCGCGACCTTCGCGATGCGATACGCCTGCGACTTCTTGCCGATCACGTCTGCAGGATGCTTGCAGCGATTGATCACCTGCATGTTGTCGATGCTAATTACCGGGAGGAAATGATTGAGCGCATAGACTGCTGCCCAGGACTCAAAGTCGCTGATCACCAGCTCCGGCTCGAAGCCGGCCTCCGCGACCTTGCGATAGACGTTGATGTTCTTGCGGATCCCCTTCGCTGCGGCCTTGATGTTCTTCTTCAGGCTCTCGCTCTTGTCCACGCGGTTACCCACATAGGTCAGGCTCAGTCCGTGGATCTCCTCGATGGTGACGGACTCATGGTGGGCGAGCCGCTCTGTCAGGAAGCGATGAGCCCGCCCACTGACCACCACTTTGATCTGGTGACCGCGTCGCACCAAGTGCTCGAGGATCACGCGGCTCCGCGTGGCGTGCCCCATTCCCTCGCCCACAACGCCGTACAGGATTCGCATGGGCCCATGCTACGCCAACTGTAGAGCGCAGCGCAGTCTCACGAAGGCGGACTCCAATCCGCGGACAGCGGCCTACCGGGGCAGGCGAATCGTGGGCTCTTTGGCCCGGGGCCGGTACAGCACCAGCGTGCGCCCGATGCGCTGAGCAACGTTCGCCAGCAGCTGGCGCTCCAGAGGCTCCGACGCCGTCGCGGTGTCCACCGGGGCTTCCTTCGCCAGCTTGATCTTGATCAGCTCATGGATCTCGAGCGCTTCGTCGATCTGCTTGATGACGCCGTCGGACACTCCCGCCACACCGATTTGGACCACCGGCTTCAGCTCGTGCGCCAGGCCCCGAAGGTAGCTCTTTTGCTTTCCTGAGAGCTCGATGCGAACGCGCGGCTTGGCCTTTCCGCTGGGCTTCTTGCGCGGTGCCTGGTTCGACTTGGTGCTGGGCTTTGCCGCTCTCGGCGGCTTCTTCGCGCTGGCCATGGGAGCGCGGACGCTAGCGCTCGCGCTTCGTTCGCGCCAGCCAGATCCTCTAAGCTAGAGGCATGAAACGCCCCACACGTCGCCTGCTCGCGGGCGTACTCCGCTCCCTGCCCTGGGCTTCGGCGCTGGTTCTCACGAGCGCGTCCGTGAGCGCCGCTGGCCTTTCCGAGGTGCACGTAACCCCGGGCTACGAGTCGCTGGGTGTCATCGTGACCCTGGAAGGAGCGAGCGGAAACGAGACACTGGTCGTCGAATACACCGACGGAACCACCACCTGGACGCTGCATGAGCCGGTTCGCTACGACGGGCGCAACTGGGCGACCAGTGCGCTGGGTCTCTCGCCGGGCAGCAGCGGTCAGGTGACGGTCACCTTGCAGGACCCAGACGGAGTCACCAACAGCCCGACCATTGGCCTGACGGCGAACACCCTCCCATGGCCGAGTGCCCTCACCCCCAGCCGAACCTGGTACGTGGCCGTAGGAGGCAGCGATCAGGCCAGTGGCAGTCAGGGCGAGCCCTTCGCCACGATCCAGCACGCCATCGACCAAGCTTCAGCAGGCGACGAAATCCGGGTTGGCCCGGGGACGTATGCCCCAGTTAAGGTCCAGGACCTTCAGGGCACTGCGGACGCTCCACTAGTTATCCGCGCGGATAACCCGAGCGACCTACCCATCTTGGAGGGACCAGGGAGCGGCTCGGGATCCGTGATCGACATCAGCGGCTCGAGCTACGTCTGGCTCTCGGGGCTGGAGATCCGAAACGGCGGCGGGGACGACGATGGAAAAGGAGTGCGAATCCACTCCTCGGCTCACGTCATCGTGGAAGACTGCGAGATCCACGACAACGGCCACTACAACGTCCTGGTGACCAAGAGCGCTGATTACCCAGGCGGCACCACGCTCGGAGGCTTCCACCTGATCCGCAACAACCACATCTACGACTCGGACGACGGGAGCTGCGCTGGCGCCAGCAACCAGGCCTGCCCGGGCCAGACCTACTACGGCGTCCAGTTCGAGAACAACCCGGGCGCCGGGTCAGTCACGGTGGGGAATCGCATCCACGGCAACGTGGACAACGTCGTGCTGTGCGGAAACGAAGAACAGGGCCGCGGACTGGCGCCGCTTGGTGATGACGTGCTAGCGCTGACGGGCGGCACGAACCTGGGGTTCACGAATCACGATGCAGAGCTCGTGAACAACGAGCTCTACGACGCCCGGGACGACGACGTGGAGCTGGACGGCATTTGTGTCAACGCGCGCATCTACGGCAACGTGTTCAGAGACGCGGAGAACCCGATCTCCATGGCTCCCGCGCTCCCCGGCCCCTACTTCGTGATGCGTAACGTCATCCGTGGCGCCTGGGGTCAAGCGGCGATCAAGATGAACACGAACGGCGACCCCCAGAGCTTGACGCGGAACCTCTTCTTCTACCACAACACTATTTTCCGCGAGGATACTGGCACACTGCTCAACCTCTGGTATGACTATCCCGGCGAACACTCGGTACCGATCGCCAACGTCGTGTTCAAGAACAACCTGTTCGCAGCGAGCGCGGGTGGACGGCTGATTGACTCCAACAACCAGGGCACGACCCACCCGACCTTCGACTATGACCTCTGGTACACCACGGATACGCAGTCCATCTTCACCTGGTACAACGGTGCGTCGAACGATCGCTATGATGACCTAGCCAGCTTCAGCCAAGGCACCGGGCAAGAGCCAGCCGGCTTGTTCGGGGCGCCGGACTTGGACGCGAGTTTGCGCCCCGATGCCTCGAGCCCCGCGGTCGACAGCGCCGTGGTCATCCCGGGGATCAACGACGGTTACGTGGGCAGCGCGCCAGACCGTGGAGCGTTCGAGCTCGGTGCGGAGGGAGGCTCCCCCGCCGGAGGCTCGAGCGGTGCAGGCGCCGGCGCAGGCGGTGGAGACGCGGGTTCCGGCGGCCAAGCCAGCGCGGGCAGCAGCAGCGGCGGAGCGGCTGGGAGCGCCAACGGCGGCACGCAGAGCGCGAGCGACGCCACCGACAACGACGGCGGCTGCGGTTGCCGCGCAGCAACGGGACAACCCGAACGAGGCTGGCTCTTCCTCTTGGGCGTCGCCTGGATGGCGACGCGTCGGCGCCGACGACGAAACATGAGCGCAGCTCATTTCCAAATGAAATGAACTAGAATCACCGCCACACGGAGTCCCACGAGGAGCCTCTACCGTATATTCCCACATGCAATTGCGCGTTGCCTTTCCTGCGTTGCCCAGCTATCGCTCACGGCATGAGCCGCTCCACTCGTCGAACGCTGCCTTTCATCGGGGTCGTCGCCCTGGCCTGCTCCTTCGCTGCGGGCTGTGACTCGGGCTCGAAGGACGCTGCGGCCTGTGAACCGGATACGCCCTGCGCGTGTGAGAACGGTTCCGTAGGGGTACGGACGTGCGGGGACGCCGCCCTCGGCGACTGCGAGTGCTCGGGGGGTGCGGCCGGCGCTGCAGGCATGGGCGGAGCCTACGGAGGCGCGGGTGGGACCAGCGGAAGTGGCGGCGGAGGCACCAGCGGAAGTGGCGGTATTTCAGGGAGCGGAGGCACCAGCGGAAGTGGCGGTATTTCAGGGAGCGGGGGCGCCAGCGGAAGTGGCGGCGGCAGCGGATGCGACAACACCTACCTCTCCTATGTCGACTGCACAGGCGAGGACCCATGTGGGTACTGGCATCCAGGCTGTTCGGTGACCTGTGCCGACGAAACCGGCGAGATAGTGCTTGATTGGGTCCCTGCCAAAGTCCGCCTGCCTGCCGTGACGACCGCCGATCCGGACTGCTGTGCTCCGGTCCAACGCATGTATTGGATCCGATTGAGCCTGCAGGCCGGGAATCTGTTCCCGTACTCCTTCTACAAGGTGAACCCGCCCTGGAAGTTCGCGCGGACTCAGGGGGTGAACGGGCAAGCGTGCGTCGTGAATTCGTCCCAGTGCGCCACGACAAGTCGCGACCTGTGGGTCGTTGTCTACACCGACGATCCCAGTGCGCCTCCAGCAGACGTCTATGTCGATCAGTACGGGTTCCCGGAGTGTATGTGAGGGTGTCTCCGCTTCTCGCGGAGTGCCGGCGAAGAACTTCTGGCTCGATTGCGGGACTGCTGTGAGCGCGCTCACCCTTTTGTTAGGTTCTGTGGATGCGCACGCAGAGCCCGGAACACCTGGTGTGGGTCGACCTGGAGATGACGGGGCTGGATCCCCAGAGTGACGTCATCATTCAGGCGGCGCTGATCGTTACCGACAGCCAGCTCACGCCTCTGGAAGAATACGTATGCGACATCTGGCAACCCGAGTCCGCGCTCGCACAGATGACCCCCTTCGTACGGGACATGCACGCAAAGACGGGCCTCACGGAGCGCGTGCGTCAGTCGAGCGTTGATCTGGGTCGCGCCGAGCGCGAGTTGTTCGAGCGTGTCGCGGGCTGGTGCCCGCTGCGAGCCGGTGTGCTGGCGGGCAACAGCGTGGGCCAAGACAAGAAGTTCATCGAGCGCTACATGCCGATGCTGGCGGGGTACCTGAGCTACCGCATCATCGACGTCTCCAGCATCAAGCTGCTAGCCAAGCTGTGGTACAGCGAAGCCGCGCAGTACGACAAACCCGAGGCTGGCGCCCACGACGCGCTCGTCGACATCAAGAACTCTATCGCGGAGCTGGCACATTATCGCGAGCACGTGTTCCGCAAGGAATGACCTCGGCGCTGGCCCCGGGGACCCTCAGCAGGCTCCATGGCCCTGGCTCGGGAAGATCTTGCCCGGGTTCAGCAAGCCCGCTGGGTCGAAGACCCGCTTCAGATCCTGCTGTAACCGGATCAGCTCCGCGCTCTGCTCCAGATGCAGGTAGGGCGCCTTGAGCACGCCGATCCCGTGTTCCCCGCTCAGCGTGCCCCGCAAGTCGATCACGTCGTGGAACAGTTGCTCGATGGCTTGATCGACCTGGGGCAACTCCTCGGGTTCATTCCACAGGAAGTTGACGTGCAGGTTTCCGTCCCCGGCGTGACCATATGTTACCGTGCGGATACCCGATCGCTCCGACGTGCGAGCGACTCTGCGCAGCAACTCGCCCATCGCCTGACGCGGCACGACCACATCCTCGCTCAGCTTGTTCTTGGCCATGCGGCGCACCGCGGGGCTCATCTCCCGGCGCGCGTTCCACAGGCGATCGCGCTGCGACGCATCCTGCGCCACCAAGAGCTCGAGCGCGCCGAGATCATCGGATAGGCCGGCCAGGCGCTCTGCTTGCGCCTCGCACTGGGCCTCGTCGCCGTCGACGTCGATCAGCAGCATGGCCTGGGCCCCAGCGTTGATGGGGTTCCCCGCCTGACGCATGGCTTCCAATGTGCCGCTGTCGAGGATCTCGATGCAGCGCGGAATCAACCCTGACGAGGTTGCGCGCGCTACCAGTTTCGCGGCCACGTCGAGATCGGACAGCAGGACCATCAAGGTCATCAAGTGGGGTGGCTTCGGCACCAGCCGCAACGTGATGTCACCCAGAACCGCCAGCGTGCCCTCGCTCCCCACCAGGAGACTCGTCACGTCGTACCCCGTAACACCTTTCTTGGTGCGCCTGCCGCAGTGGATGTGCTGACCTCCGATCAGGAACGCCTCAACGCCGAGGACGTAGTCCCGAGTCACACCGTACTTGAACGCGCGAGGTCCCCCGGCGTTCTCGGCCACGTTGCCGCCGAGACAGCAGCCGCTGAGGGAGTTCGGGTCCGGCGGATAGAACATCCCCTCTGCCTCCACAGCCGCGTGGAAATCTCCGAGCACCACTCCCGGCTGAACCACCGCAAGGCCCTCTGCTGGGTCGATTTCGACGATCTGGTTCATTCCAGTCAGCGCCAGGACGATACCGCCCGTCACAGGCACGGCTCCACCGGTGCGCCCGGTCCCTCCCGCGCGGGGCGTGACAGGCACCTCCGTTTCGCGTGCCACGGCCAGAGTCGTCAGTATGTCCTGAGTTGTTTCCGCAAGGACAACCACATCAGGCAGCTCGCCTTCCGCCTCAGACTCGTCACTGGCAAATCGAGCGCAGCTCTCCGCTGCGTCGAGCACCTTCGAACCCCCGACTCTTCGGTGGAGCTCCAGCTTCGCGCGCTCGACATGGCTCGGGCTGGGTTTCGGGAGATCCGGCTTGAGCAAGAGCATGGCCTGAGCTTGAGCCTTTCACGCCCGGCAAGCCATGCCCCGCCAGCCTTCCCGGCCTCGGGCAGGCTGATGCGCAACGCAACTCCCAGCGTGGCGCAACCCGGGCCTGGACTGCGCGAACGCCGACAAATTCGCAGAAATGCCGACTGATTGGCTGACAGCCCGAAGGCACGAGGATTGCCATGAGTCAGCGCATGGCAATCACGACTCAACAAACAAAGGGCTCGCTTCGCCGAGCTCCCGCTTGGCTCTTGGCGCTCGCGACGAGCGGCTTCTTCGTCGCTCACCTCTCCGGATGCGCGACCGAAACGGAAGCTCCCATCACCTGCGAAGAAGGCTCGGACTGCACCACGGCATTCGCTGAGCGGGAAGAGGTCGACGAGTCTCAAGAGGCCATGCGCAGCGGTGGTTGGGGCACGTCAGGGGACTGCGCGCTCATCCAGTGCAATGGCCAGGTCAATCCCTTCGGCACCCTGGTTTGCTACTTCGGTCACTGCAGCTGCGTAGGCAACGGCAAGGTCGCCGCCTGCAAGTCGGGAGAGACCGCGTGCCGCGAGAGTTGCAACACCGTGGTCTCGCCCCCAGGAGGCTTCGCTCCCTAGCGGACCCGGGGCTCGGATCCCTTGCTCCGGCGTATGGAACACCATGCTATGACGCCCCTCGGGGATGAGCATCCAGAAGACGGAGACCACCTCGACTGACCGAGAGGACGACGGCGCCGCGCTCCGCCATGAGACTGCGTTGGTGTTGGTACTGGAGTGCCAACGTCCGACCGCGGGCGGAGCGCGCATCCCCATTCCCGCTAGGACGCGTCTCTGCGTTGGACGCGGGGATGCGCGCAGGCTCACGCCGAGCGACGGAGGATCCGAGCTGCGAGTTCCCGACCCCAAGATGTCAGCGCGCCACGCGGAGCTGAAGCTCGAGGCTGGCAAGCTGCAAGTGCGCGACGTCGGTTCCACCAACGGAACCTACGTCAACCGCGCTCGAATCACGGACTGGGTGCCGCTTCGGGACGGCGACATCGTGCAAATCGGGCACACGTTCTTCCTGGTCCAAGCTCGTCCCGTGGCGCCTTCCGCAGCGCGTCTGACGGAGCCCTGGGGTCTCGGGGGATTCTCGACGTTGGAGCCCAGCCTGGCGGCGAACCTCGAGCGCCTCGAGCGTATCGCGGCGACCCCGCTCCCAGTGATGCTCTTGGGCGACACGGGCACTGGCAAAGAACTCCTGGCGCGCGCGGTGCATCTCCGTTCGGGTCGCAGCGGCCCCTTCGTCGCGGTCAACTGCGGCGCCCTCACTCCAACGCTGATCGAGTCACAACTCTTTGGACACGTGCGAGGCGCATTCTCAGGAGCCGTGCGCGATCAACCCGGCTTGGTGCGCACCGCCCACCAGGGAACGCTGTTCCTGGACGAGATCGCAGAGCTACGCAGCGAAACCCAGGCAACGTTGCTCAGAGTACTCCAGGAGCGAGAGGTGCTGGCCGTAGGCGCCACGGAGGCGACGCCAGTCGACCTGCGGGTAGTGAGCGCGACCCTCAAACCCATCGACCCCACCGACGCCGACGGTTCTTTCCGCAAGGATTTATACGCACGGCTGGCCGGTTTCGTGTTCTCCCTGCCTACACTCGCTGAGCACAGGGAAGACCTGGGAGTGATCATCAGCAACCTGCTCGAACGGTCCGCCGTACGAGGCGCCCGTGACATCCGCCTGCGCCCAGCCGTGGTTGACTTGTTCCTGAGCTACCCCTGGCCACTCAACGTGAGGGAACTGGAGCAAGTGCTCGCAGCAGCCTGCGCGTTGACGGAGGATGGGGTGGTGCGGCGCGACCACCTGCCCGACTCACTTCGCACGAGCGCAGCCGCTGAGGCCACGGAGCGGGCCGTGCGCGCGTCGGATCTCCCCGCCGAGGACCAGGCTGTCCGCGCGGAACTGATTCGCGAACTCAGGGCCCATGACGGCAATATCTCCGCCACGGCTCGCAGCATGGGCAAGGCGCGCCAGCAGTTGCAGCGCTGGATGCGTCGCTTCGCCATCGACCCGGAGCGTCTCGACGAGGCAGACTGATCGGCCGAGCCAGCTCGGTCGCTCTTCGGCCAGGCTACTTGGCCAGCGCTCGTAGCAGCGCCTCGCCCTCGCCCTCATCGGGGTCGACAAAAACCGCGATGGAGCACAGCCCACGCACCGCCACGTGGTACTTCGGCGCGTTGAGGTACGACAGCGTCAACGTTTGGCTCGACTCGTCCAGGTGCCGATAGAAGATCACCGCCGCGGTCCTCGGTCGGCCAGCTCCGACCTGGGTGAAGCTCAGTGTGTTCGAGAGGATCCCCCAGGTGTTCTGAGGATGGCTGGTGCCGAGTTTCCACCCCCGCTGCTTGGCGCGAGGAGCAAGGACCTCCGGTTCGAAACAGTCGCTGGGATGGCCAGTCGGTGAGGCTGACGCGCTGACTAGCGGACTCGCCGCTGAGGCTCGAGCGGGCGCCGCGCTGGTCGAGGCGCGCAGCAGACCTCGCACGTGCCTGTCGTAGAGCAGCCCTCCCAACGCGACGAGAGCGATCAGGGCCGCGAGTGGCACCAGTCGGCGACTGAGAGGCGCCTTG
>JAUILJ010001025.1 GCA_030433055.1 Polyangia bacterium | reverse complement strand
TCGGTCGCTGACTCCGTGCTCGCCCGGTTGGACGAGCCAGGACTACGCAGTGTCACCTCGGCATCACCGAAGTCCCCTCAACCCGCAGCCGTGGCCGAACCTCGTGAGCGCGGCTGGGTAGTGGCGGTTGGCGTCGCCCTGGCTGCAGCGGCAGCCGGGCTACTCTGGATGCGCAGCAGCCATCCCCCGGAGGTTGCGGCTCCAGTCGCTAGCTTCAGCCAGCCGTCAGCCCCTCAGGAACCTAGCGCGGCGAAGCCCGTGCCGGCCGTTGACGAAGACCCCGTGGCAATCGTCTCCGTGGATTTCGGAGGCAGTGACGGTACGATTTTCGTGGTGGGAGACGAGTCCACCCCGGTTGTTTGGCTCGCTGATGATGCCGTCCCCGCTGAGGACGCTAAGATGGGCCCACTATGATCCTAGAGGCGCAACGATGACCCCAGAGGCGCAATGATGATCCCAGAGGCGCAATGATGATCCCGTGGACCGCTAGGCGCGTTGGGGCTTCCAGGCGCGGAGCGCTATTCAGCCTTGGGCTCGCTGCCTGTTTGAGCCTCAGCTCCGTCGCTGTGGGCGCTGATGGTGCGCATCCTCAGGGCGACAAACACGAAGAGAAGGCCGAGCACGCCAAGGCGAAGTTCTCCGCTGAAGTTCTCGTCCTGCACGCCACCAACTCAGGCAAGGGCATCGATGAGCGGATCGGCGAAATGCCGCAGCTGAAGAAGCCTCCGTTCAGCTCGTACGACAGCTATGAGCTGCTGGTTAAGCAGAAGCTCCCCTTGGTCAAGGGGCACCCTGAGACCATGGAGCTGCCGAACAAGCGCGTGCTCCGCACGGAACTCCTTCAGTTCCTGCCCAAGGGGTATCTGAAGCTCAGCGCCTCAATCAACCAACCCGGCGGCAAGGATTTCCTACCGTTGCTCGAGGTCAAGGCCAAGGCCGGTCAGTCCTTCATCGTCGCCGGCCAGAGCTACAAGGGCGGAATCCTGGTGCTCGTGATTCGGGTCATCGAGAACAAGTCAGAAGAGAAGAAGTAGCGGCCCGCTGCCGTTCGCCTAGCTTCGCTCGGGATCGTCGCTCGACTTGTCGAGGTCCAAGATGCGCGCTCCCCCGACGTAGCTCTTGGTCTCGTAGCGGGTGATCTTGCCGATCTTCCGCACGATCTCAGCCATGCGCTCTGCTTCGGTGATGATCACGCCCGCCGCGTTGTAGAGCTGGCTCCCACGATCCAGGTGCCGCCGGAGCAGCTCCGCGTAACCGATCACCGACGTCAGAGGCTGATTCAGTTCGTGCGCAGCGGTGCCCGCCAGCTCGGCGACGATCGATTGGCGCTCGCGCTCCCGCAGCTCCTCCTGCGCGCGTGCCAGGCGAGCTTCCATCCGGAGCCTCTCGCGAATGTCCGTGAAGATGCCGACGCTACCGACGGGTTCGCCGTTCTCCAGGATCAGCGCAGCTGACAGCTTGACCTGAATCGTTTCGCCTGACCGGCTGAGCATATCCACGCGGTAATCTTCCAGGAGCCCGGCCCCGCCATGCTCCGAACCGCGGATCTTGCGCATGACTTCTTGGGCTGCGCCATCGGGATAGAAGATCTTCACGTTTGCCTTCCCGATGATCTCTTCCGGGGAGTAGCCGAAGACCCTCGAGGCGGCTCGGTTGAAAAGCAAGACCTTGCCGGTGAGATCAGCGGACACGATCGCATCGACGGAACTGTCGATGACGCGCTCGAGGAACTCCTTCGTCTGGCGTAGCTCCCGGGCGGTGAGGCGCTCCTGAGTAACATCTCGGAACGTGAAGAGGATGGCGTCGTCCTCGTGCATGACCGAGCTGAAGTTCGCCGAGAGGGTGAGGGGACCTCGGTGTTTGGTCTCGAGCTCGAAGTCGACCCCAAGGGGGTACACACCTTGCTCGAAGCCGCGAATCAGGCGTTTTGTGCGCTCCGCTTCCCTGGGGGTCACGAGTGAGGTCAAGCTGCTCTGAGCCAACTCTGTCTCTGAGTATCCCGTGATCTCCCGGGCGCGAGTGTTGGCGAACAGCACTCGGCCACGTCGATCCGTCACGACCATGCCGTCTGCGGCGCTCTCGAAGAAGTCCGCGTAGCGCTGGAACAGCTGCACGCGACGTTCCGCTTCGACGCGCGCGAACGTGCTCTGCTCGGTCTCGTCCCGCAGCGACTGCAGGATGCGGGCGTTGCGCAGTGCGATGCCCGTTGCGTTGGCGACGGTGGTCACGAGCTCCAGGTCATTCTCGAACGCGACGCCCTTCTCGCGAGAGCGCAGGAACATCACGCCCTGTGTTCGCCCCTCGTGAAGGATCGGTACCAATGCCAGTGAAGCGAAACTCAGCGACGTTTCCTCGCGGCGCACGACGTCAACGTGCGCCCGGTGCCCACCTCGCCCACTGTGCCCTCGGAAGGTGAGGCAGCCCGTGGCTGATCTACTCGGTGTGACCGTCGAGGAGCTGGTCGGCGTCCTCAAGCAGAAGAAGGCGCGCGTACC
>JAUILJ010000111.1 GCA_030433055.1 Polyangia bacterium | reverse complement strand
TGGCTCTCGCGCCAGCTGGGCCTGGAGGATGTGCCGGAGGATATTGCGTTACCGCGCGGATGTGTCCCTTATCTTCCAGCCGCCGTGGGTTCGATCCTGAGCGCCGTGGACGAGCTGCCCATCACCGAGGCGGATGTGTTCGTGGACGTGGGCTCTGGCGTGGGGCGCGCTGCCGCGCTGGTCCAGCTCTTGACCGGTGCGCAGGTCGTCTGCGTTGAGCTTCAGCCCCAGCTCCTGCAGGCCTCGCAGCAGCTGTTCACGCGTCTCGGTTCCAGCCGCGTGGCTCACGTCCTGGGTGACGCGGTGGAGCAGCTGGCTCGGCTCGACGACGCGAGCGTATTCTTCCTCTACTGTCCGTTCAGCGGGGAACGACTGGCTCGGTTTCTCGCGGGGGTTCGCCCACTGGCTCAGCAACGCGAGCTGCGCTTCGCGTGTATCGATCTGCCGTTGCCTCCGCTCGACTGGCTGGAGGCGGTGAGCGCCACGGTGAGCTCGCTGCAGATCTATCGCAGTCGCTGAGCAGAGCTGCTAATGCGGCTTGATGCTCCGGCGCGCGCTCGGTCTGGTCTCGCTGCTCCCGTGGCTGCTCGCGCTCGGCTGCTCTCGGGATGAATCCCATGTGGAAACCGGAGTCGCGGCTGCGCAGTCCACCAAGCCGGTGCACGCCAATGCGACTCCGAGCGGCCCTGCGGTTTCGAGCGGCGCTGCGGCTTCGAGCGGCGCTGCGACACCGAGCGGCGCCTCGACTCCGAGCGGTGGTCCTGCTCCGAGCGGCGGTCCTGCTCCGAGCCCTGCGCTGTGCATGGGCCCCGCGGGCGCGCGGCACTTTGCCGTGTACCTCCACGGCATGGACACCGAGCCGCCCAGCGCGCAGGAGCTGGCAAACCGCGCGCTGCTCACTCGGATTGCGGCTGCGGAGTCCTTCCGCTTCGCGGTTCCTCGGGCCTCCACCGCGTGCCCCAAGCAGCGTGGCTCAATGTGCTGGGGCTGGAAATTCGATGAGGCCGAGCTGAGCGCGGCCGCGCCGCCCATCGCACGGGCTGCGGCCCAGTGCTTCGAGGGGCGGCCCTACGGCTTGGTCGGCTTCTCCAATGGGGGTTACCTGCTGAACAAGCTGCTCCGCAGCTGCCGCGTGAAGGCGCTGCTCCCGGGCGTACGCTGGATGATCGGCGTAGGCAGCGCGAAGTTCGAAGGCCAGCTGGAGGCAGAGCCAGAGTCCCTGGCTGGCTGCGGTGACCTGAGCCTGCTGATTGGCAAGCAGGACACCTACAACTTCGACCCGAAGCATCACCTGTTCGAGGCGCTGAGGGCCAAAGGGGCGAACGTGGAGCGCTTCGAGTTCGCTGGAGGGCATTCCCTCGAGGAAACATCGCTCAGGCGCGCTCTGGCGCGGAGCGTCGCGTCTCACCCCCAACCCTC
Source organism: Polyangia bacterium (assembly GCA_030433055.1). Classification (GTDB taxonomy): domain Bacteria; phylum Myxococcota_A; class Polyangia; order Polyangiales; family Polyangiaceae; genus JAHBVY01. Next base: position 12,106 of record JAUILJ010000111.1, on the reverse strand, counting down.
TCACCCCCAACCCTGAGGTCTCACCCCAACCTTTGCAGCTGACCCCGATTTGCAGCTCATCCCGAACCTGAGCCGGCGCGAGACCGCGACGCTGGCTGGTTCGAGCTTTTCTGTCACAGGCAGCAGGCGCTCGCTGTCCCTTGCCGCGGCTGCGCTGGATCTCTATGCATGGGCCCTGGGAGGCTTGGCATGGAACTGATTGGTCGCAGCAGCTCGCACTACACACGGGTGGCGCAGATCTTCGCGCATGAGCTCGAGGTCCCGTTCAGCCTCGTACCGGTGTTCGATCTGACCAGCACGCAGGCGGATTGTTATGGTGACAATCCGGCGCTGAAGATCCCGATGCTGCGGGAGTCGGCGGCCGCTGAGCCGCTGTTCGGAGCGCAGAACATTTGTCGGCGCCTGGTGGAGCTGCGGCGAGCGCGCCCCGGCGAGGCGCCGCAGGTCGTCTGGCCCGAGACGCTGACCTCTCACCGCTCGCGCAACGCCAACGAGCTGGTGTGGCACGGCATGGCTGCGCAGGTGCAGCTGGTCTTCGGAATAGCCATGGGGAAATTAGACGCGGAGAATGTCTACTTCGCAAAGGCCAGGCGTGGCTTCATCGGCGCGCTCGAGTGGCTCGATCAGCAGCTGCCCGCGGTGCTCGCGGAGCACCCGCCAGACCGCACCCTGAGCCTGTTCGAGGTCGCGCTGTTTTGCTTGATCGACCACGTCGAGACTCGGGGGACGGTGCCCCTGAGCGGTGTCCCTCGCCTGGTGGAGTTCAGCGGACGATTCGGGGAACGGGAGTCTGCGCGGCGGACGCCGTATCGGTTCGACGTTCCGCCGGCGAACACCTGAGTTCGCTCGCGCTAGTTGGCCGCCTTGAGGCCCTTCGCCGCCTGGTAGGATGCGTCCATGGCCGCGAAGTCGGTGTCGTCCATCAGCTCCTGGGCGTGGGGCATCAGGTGATTCTCCTCTTCCGCGAAGTGCCGTTGTGTGACGGCCATGAGTAGCCCGAAGTCTTTCATCCAGGCGTCGGTCGCGAAATCGGCTCGTTCCAAGGTACCGAGCAGCGCCTCGAGGTCCTGATGCGTACGCGCGGAGCTCGCCGCGCCTTCTCGGGTGGCACCGTAGCGCGCCAGCCAGCGATACACGCTGTGTTCTTCGGCGAAGCCGTGGGCGCGTAGCTCACGGGCCAACTTCGGAAACAGGCTAATCCGTACGGCAACGTCGGCGCCGAAGATCTGCTTCATCAGGTTGGCCATCTCGCCGTGTTCTCGTTTCAGGCGTCGGAAGATCGCGGGGTCTGCCTCGAGGCGGCTGGAGGCGCTCTTGACGGCGCCTTCCGCCTCGGCGAAGTCCTCACGCACCCTCATTTCGAAGCCCTTGCTGAAGGTTTGATCTGAGTTTGCCATACCTGATGTGCGTGCAACCGCTGGGCCAGCTCTCAGTACTGTGCACAGGCAGCGCTGGAGGCAAACGGCCGCGTAATCGCGCCCGGGCGCTCATGCGTGGACGTCACACTGTGGCGCGCCCGTGGTCCCGGCCCCTGAACAGAGACCCAGCGCAGGCGCCGGGCTCGACATCGGAAGCGATCAACGCAGGCAGCGACTCAGCGCCGCGAGCAACTGATTCGCCAGCCCTGCCTGTTCCGCGCGAAAAGGGATGATCCAGAGCCTGCCGTTGAACGGCGTGCGAACCTCGATGTACTTGCGGCCGCCATCCTCCTCGAGGCTGACGCTCTGGATCGTGTTGATGTGCTGTCTGCGGCACAGGCTGTCGCGATAGTGAAACTGCTCGAGCACTTCGCCATCGAAGGTGACGTAGCCTTCGAGCCAGGCGGAGAAGGCGGGGCTCGCGAGCGGAGCCGCCCCGGCTGAAGCCGTGGGGGCGAAGCCGCGAGGGGACACCACCGGAGGCGCAGCTCCCATGCCGGGTGGGCCCCAGCCCGTGGGAGCTGCGACGGGACGCGGCGCTGGGCGGGCGACGAGGGGAGCCGCGCAGACCAGGCAGAAGCGCGCGTCACTGGCATTGGGTCTGTGGCAGCGGGGACATTGCATGGCTCATGGTGAAGCAACATCACCCGTGACTGCAAACCGGGTAGACTTTTCTCGTGACTCACCCAGCACTGGCACTCCTCGAGGCGAGAGCGAGCGGCGCTCCACTGAGCGGCTCGGCACGCGTGGTCCTGCATTTCCATCCGGATTTAAGGTGCGAGGTGGGGAGCGTGCTGGAGAACATCGCCCGCGATGGGACCTATCGCTCGCAGTTCGAGACCCGAGTCAGCAACGGGGGCTTGACTGCGTTCGTCGGCGGGGACCGCCACCGCTGGGAGAGCCGGATCTTCGCGGGCTACTACGACCAGCGCCCGGCGGCTGAGCGACCGAAGTACGGAGCGCTGGCCCACGGCGAGCCCTATGGCGCGTCGCCGCGCTTCGGCTCGTGCTACTTCCGCTTGGCCGCCAGCGTGCTCGAGCGTTGCTCGTTTTGTTTCCCTGACAGCTACTACGAGCCAGAGGACTTCGGCACGGCTCAACGCATGGGGCTCGTCGAGTTGCTCGAAGCGCGCCCACCCGAGGACTACCTGGATCGCTACGTCGAAGCCCATGTGCACGGAGCCGTGAGCATCGGCGCGGACGTTGAGGCGCTGGTGCTCGACCCGAGCTACCGCGGCACCCAGGTCGAGCGCCTGGCCAACCAGCTCGGTTGCGCCGTGGAGTGGCACCCGGGCTATCAAGTCGGCCTGGAGGTGCTCCGCGCGCACCCCGAGTATCGCGGCGCGGCCATCGTTCAGGTAGCCGAGCGCGTGGCCAGAGCCGGGAGCCTCACGCCGCAGCTCCTGGGAGAGGCTCGCGCAGACGGCGGGTACGACCCCCAAGATTTGAAGCGAGTGTGGCACTGCCTGGCGCGCTTTGGTCGCGCCTGGTCGGACTAGCGACCTGCCGTGGGCGCTGAGACCGAGCACCTGGAGACCTCGAGTCAGCCACGTGTTCCTCAGATTCACGCTCTCGTGTTGGGGGTGAGCAACACTCGCTGGGTGCCGGTGTTCTCGGGTGCTGGGTCGGAACGACGGGCCGGAGGCGCCGTCTGGACGTAGGCAGCGCGTCTCACCCCCTGGAAACTGCGGGGAGCCCAATTCAGACCGTGCGGATACGGATGCTGGAGCGCGGCTCTCGAAGGCTGGCCCGCTTCCTGCTGTAGGGGAGGCCATGAAGCTTGTCGCGAGTGTCTTGGTGGGTCTGGCTTTGCTTTGTGTGCCCCTGGTGGCTTCGGCGCAGTGGGCGGAACCGGGTGAGAGCGGAGCGACCCCGGCCTGGGGGCAACCTGCACAGGGCTGGGGCCAGCCCGGCTCGACGAGGTACCTCGCGCCGCCGGACGAGGTGCAGACCGAGAGTCACTGGTACGGCTGGCAGACGCTGACAGCTGACGGCGCCACGCTCTTGGGGACGGCCGCGGCCGGGCCAGCGGGCCTGGGCGCCTACTTCGTCGCGTCGCCGATCATCCACCTGGCCCATGGACGAGGGTGGGCGGCGCTGGGCAGCCTGGGCCTGCGAGTCGGGCTGCCGTTTGCGGGGCTCTATGCCGGCGGCGCGCTGTCGCACGGGGATAGCTACGCGGGGCCCGTCGTGGGTGTGCTGGTGGGTGCGGTCGCGGCGTCCGCTATCGACGCGGCGTTCCTGGCCCGCGAAGATCGACCGCTGCGACGTGAACCTCCCAAGGCTGCCACCGCTCCACTGATTCAGGTGACTCGACACGGCGCCATGGGCGGCTGGCAAGGCACGTTCTAGGCCGCTTCAGTGAGCGGCGCGGCGTGCTCTTGCAGGGCCCAGCCGCACTCCTCGAGCGCGCAATCCAGGATGCTTCGCAGCTCCTCCATTTGGGCCTGGGCCAGGCGCTGCCCGACCTGAGACGCCCACCACAACAGGATCATCGCGGCGACGCACAACCCCGCGAGCCCCAGGGTCCACGGTGCGCCGCCGCTCATGGACAGCGCGGCCGCGAACACCAGCGCGAAGAACGCCAGCACGGACAGCGCCAGGTAGGCGAACATGAAGCCAGTCCACACCGAAGGATGCGGGCTGAAGCGCCCGGAGAGCTGGGTTCCACTGCCGTGAGGAACTAGCTCCAGGTTCAGCCAGGGTGACCAGAAGTGGCGCTCACTCTCGGCAATGCTCAGGGTGAAGTGATCGCGGGACAGATCGCCCCCGCCGCCTCCGCCGGGCACCTGGGTCACGCCTAGCACCACGGGCGCTTCCGCGAGGCGCTCGCGCAGGCACTTTCGTACCTCGCGGCTCGCGCACGTCACCTCGAGGTGAAAGGTGGGCCGAAACCCCAGACTCATCCCGCGCGCCCCCGCATGGCCAGAAATGCTACGTGCCGCCGCGCGGTCGAGCAACGCGCCCGAGCCAGACGCAAAGCTTTCGGGTGAGGCGCAATCCACTCGGCACCTCCAGCAAACGCGACTTGATACCGATTCGGACTTCATGGGAGCTTCCGCTACGTGAGGTTGCGCGCGCTGCTGCTGGGCTGTGTGTTCATGACGCTCGGAGTCAACGGGGGCTGCTCGAGCAGTGACCCCGAAGCGCTCCAGGGCGCGTGTGGGGGGCAACAGCAGTGCTCGCTGGAGGCCTTGTGCGCTGGGCCCGGCTGTGGCGGGCCCCTTGCGCCGTTCGATGAAGCGGGGTGCCAGCGCGCCCGCTGTCTGAGCAGCAGCGACTGTGGCGAGGGCGAGATCTGCTTCTTGCCGTCGCTGATCCAGTCGACGTGCCTCTCCAGCGGAGTTTCGTGCCAGCTGCGAGACGACGGAACCTGCATGTGTGGAGGCACGACGGACTGCGGCGCGGCGGGCATCTGTGTGCAGCCGAAAGATATCCCCGAGGAAGCGTGCGTGGCGCCGGGCGACTGCAAGTCGTTGCGCGACCGCCTCGACGAGCTGCAGGGCACGGTGGACTGGGGCGCCGAGGGCGACTTGCTCGAGCGCATCGGGGCCTGCAAGCAGAAGATGTACGACAAGCAAGCGGAGCTGAGCTGCGCCGGCAGCGCTCGCGCGCGTCAGGGCGGCTTCGACTGAACTCACGGATCGCATGCAGGCCCTGGAGTCCTCCCTGCAAAGCGCGAAGACGGATCTGAAGGCGCGCCTGGAGTCGTGCGCCGATGCCATGCGCCAGCAGCAACAGGCGCTCAGCTGTCCATAGCAGGGCCCTGCTAGGTGGTGAGCCGTCGTTGGACCACTCGACGGCTCGTGGAACGCACGTGCAGCACGGGAATGGTTCCTGCTCGCGCATGCGGCTATCCGGATCCGGATTGCCGGGGTGCTCCACCCGCAGCTCGGGATCGCCGAACCAGTAGCGCGTGGTGGCGTAGGTCAGCTGGCCAAGCCACTGGCTCTGCTCCGCCCAGAACACAGCCATCAAGCCGATCAGACTCAGCCAGCGCACGCGCGGGCCTCGCAGCCGCACCAGGACGAAGCCGAGCCCCAGCGCCACGAAGCAGTGGAGGAAGAGCCCGGACAGTTCGCCAACACCCCCGACCTCGTAGGCCAACAAGCGCGCTGCCTCTCGGTCCATGCGGCTGATGGACCGCGCCAGCGCCGGCTTCCTGGGTGCTGCGCGGCCATTTCCGTGCTGATTCAGCTGGCGGTGCAAGAATCCGATGACCGCTCCTTGTCGAGAAGCGCGAGCTGGCGGCTGGGCTGGGCGCGACGCTGCGCATGTGAGTCACTCCTGCAGCGCCACCGGCGCGTCAAAGTTCGCCAGCTCGCCCTCGATGCCGTGGGCGCGCATGAACTCCGGCGGGTTGAAGCCGATCGACTGGTAGTACGCTTGAACCTTGCCCACCGCGGAGACGATGGCCTCAGGGCTCTCCCACGCCGCGATCGTGCTCAGGTTGAAGCGCCCGGGGCCTCCGCTCTTCTCCAGCACCACGTGCCCGAGGAAGCCGGGCAAGGTCTTGATGAAGGCGAAGTTGCGGTGCGTGGCCTGGAGGAAGGCTTCCCGGGCGGCGTCGGGTACGACGAATTGATCCACGCGGAATTGAATGTTGGGGTAACGCTCTCGATCGATGTGCAACATGAAGTGCCTTTCCTGGGTCGCCTGGGCCGGCTCACAGCGCGGCGGCGTGCCGCGCATCGCTCTGCCGCTCGAGGGTTGGGGGTGAGGCGCGCTGTGGGCGCTCCCGGGCTGCACCCCGGAGGAACACCCGAGGCAGCCGAAGAGCACCCAGGCACATCCCAAGGCCAGGCTCGAAGTGACGTGTGCGACCATGGTCAGAGCTTGGTGGCGCAGCCCCCGGCCCGTCGTGGCGATTGGTGACGAACGCTACGCGTTTTGTGCCGGCGCGCCTTGTTGCTAGTTGCGGCGCCCTGTTGCTACTTCTTCAACAGCTGACTTGGCGCCTGGGCAAAGCGCTGACGAAACGCCCGGCTGAAGCGCCCCGGGTCCTTGAACTCGAGCTCCAGCGCCACGCTGAGCACGCTGTGATCGCCGCTCAGCAGCAGCTCTCGAGCGCAGTCCAGGCGGCGCTCCAGGAGGTAGCGATACGGTGTCGTCCCGGTTTGAGCCTTGAACTGCCGCAGGAACACGTAGCGCGACAGCCCCGCTGCCTCAGCCATGTCAGCCACCGCGATGGGCGCGCGCAGGTTGGCTTCGATGAAAGCAATTGCCGTGCGGATACGTGTCTCCGGGGAGCGACGTCTGGTTGCGGCGGCACGCGGCAACACACTCAACGTACAGGCATCCACCAGCGCGTCGAGCTGTGGGTCGCCCGGAGGAAGCTCGCGGGCGCAGCTGGCGAGCAGCGACATCAGGCGCGTGGTCGTGCTGTCCGGCGCGAAGCAGGTCACCGCCGCCGAGCGCTGGTCGCCGCGTCGCAGCGCTGCGTCACCGAGCGCTGCGTCACCGAGCGCTCCTCGGGTGAGCGCTCCTCGGGTGAGCGCCTCTCGAGCTTCGCGCACTCGGTCTGCTGACAGGTGTAGCTGAGTGATCCGCCCCGAGAGGCGTGGCTGGTTGGCCATGCCCGGAGGTATGACGATGCACTCACCCAGCCGGGCGCCGTGGGCACCTCGATCAGTGCGGAAATCCAGCGAGCCCTGCTCGATGTAACTCAGCTCGAAGTCGTCGTGGCTGTGCTCTGGGCGCCAGCTCGGGCCGCCCACGGCGGTGGAGCGAGTGACGATCTCGAAACCGGCTGCGCGGGCTGGTCGGGCTTGCACCCGGGGAGCATAGCACCCGCGAGCAGGGCAGCTCCTGGGCGCTCAGCGGTCGCTCAAGACCAGCAGCCGAGCGCTCTCCCGGGTTCGCTGCTGGGTTTGCAACAGCGCGTCTCACCCCCGAACTCCGAGGCTGCTGGCGCTGCGGCGCCAGAAGCGATTTTTGAGCGAACGTCCAAAAATGCGTGCTAGGGTCTTCGCCATGGGTCGGGCGAGGGCTTTCGATGAGCGTGAAGCGCTGGACGCGGCGATGCTCCTCTTCTGGCATCAGGGTTTCCGCGCGACGTCGCTCAAGGACCTCGAGGACGCCACCCAGCTCAAGCCAGGCAGCCTGTACAACGCGTTCGGCAACAAGCGAGCGCTCTTTCTGCGCGTCATCGATCACTACGTCGAGCGGGTCATTACCGCGCGGGTACAGCACTACCTCGAGTGCGACGGGCCCCCGCTGGAAGAGCTGAGGGAGTTCATCACCTCGGCGTTCGTACACGTGTCCAAGGGCACGCCGAGCCCCGCCTGCCTGCTGCTCAACACCGCCGTCGAGCTGGGCATGGAAGATGCCGAAATACATCTCCGTGTGGCAGCGGGCATGCGCATGGTGGAGCGGGGCATGCAGCGCCAGATCACCCGCGCCCAGGCCCTCGGCGAAGTCGATGCGTGCGTGGACCCCCAGGCTGCGGCGCGGGGTCTCGCCGTGGCCTTCCAGGGGATCTTGGTGGCGAGTCGGATGACCAGCCGCCGTGCTGCCCTGGTCGAGCTGACGGATCAGGCGATGGGTCAGCTGGGCTTGAGCCCGAACTGAGGAGACGAGATCATGGACTACGTACGCACCCCGGATGAACGCTTCGCAAACCTGCCCGAGTTCCCCTACGAGCCCCACTATGTCGAGGTTCCGTCGGGAGATGGAGACCAGCGCCTGCGCATGGCCTACATCGACGAGGGGCCACGGGACGCCGCGCCCATCCTGATGCTTCACGGCGAGCCGTCGTGGTCGTTCTTGTATCGCAAGATGATCCGCGTGCTGGTGGGCCACGGTCACCGCTGTGTCGCCCCTGACTTGATTGGCTTCGGGCGCTCCGACAAGCCGACCCAGCGCGCGGACTACAGCTATGCGCGGCACATGGCGTGGATGCGCAGCTGGCTCGAGGCGGTCGATCTGCAGCGCATCACTCTGGTGTGTCAGGACTGGGGAGGGCTGCTTGGGTTGAGGCTCTTGGTCGAACAGCCGGAGCGCTTCGCCCGCTGCGTGGCGGCGAACACGATGCTGCCGACGGGGGATGTCGACCCGGGGCCGGCCTTCGCCGCGTGGAAGAACTTCTCCCAGAACACCCCTGACTTCGCCGTGGGCAGCATCGTCAACGGTGGCTGCACCACGGACCTCAGCGCAGAGATCGTGGCCGCCTACGACGCGCCGTTCCCTGACGACTCGTTCAAGGCGGGCGCTCGCGTGTTCCCGTTGCTGGTCCCGGCGACGCCCGACGACCCCGAAGCGCCTGCCAATCGCGAGGCGCTGCAGAAGCTGATGGCGCTGGAGTTGCCGTTCTTGACGGCGTTCAGCGATCAAGATCCGATCATGCGGGGGCTCGACAAGGTGCTGCAGCAGATCGTGCCAGGAGCCAAGGGGCAGCCCCACACCACGATCGAAGGCGGCGGGCATTTCCTCCAGGAAGACTGCGGGCCAGCGCTGGCCGAGGTGGTTCACGGATTCGTTGCCGGCTGATCCGGGCGCAGGCTTTGCGCCTTGACTAGCTGGCGGTGGGGAGTACGAGGCGACGCGTATGGCCCACACCCGCCACCTGGGCAGCGCCCAGACGATGCCGCTGCGCAGCTTGCCCGCAGCTGCTCTGCGTGCGGTGGTCCGCGAGGGCTATGGCCTCGCGTCGTTCAAGCAGGATCTACTGGCCGGCTTGGTGGTTGGCGTCGTCGCGCTGCCGCTGTCCATGGCGCTGGCCATCGCCGTCGGCGTGCCCCCGGAGCGGGGGCTCTACACGGCGATCGTCGCGGGCTTCGTCGCGGCGCTGCTCGGTGGCTCGCGCACCCAGGTGACGGGGCCCACAGCGGCGTTCATCGTGATCTTGGCGCCGATCTACGCCAAGTTCGGTGCGGCGGGCCTGCTCGTGTCAGGGCTGCTCGGTGGGCTGATCCTGGTTGCGATGGGGCTGCTGCGACTGGGGCGCCTGATCCAGTTCATCCCTCACCCGGTGACGACGGGCTTTACCGCGGGGATCGCGACCGTGATCGCGAGCCTGCAGATCAAGGACCTGCTGGGCCTGCGGCTGAGCAGCAACCCAGAGCACTTCAGCGACAAGCTGGTGGCGATGTTCGCGGCGCGGGGAACGGCGTCGCGCTGGGAGTTGTTGATCGGTGCGCTGACTCTCGCCTTGCTCCTGGCGTTGCCGCGCCTTACCCGCCGCGTCCCGGCGCCCTTGATAGCGCTGCCCGCTGCCGCGGTGTTGGCGTGGGCACTGGGCCACTGGCTGCCAGGCTTTCACGTGGCGACCATCGCAGAACGATTTCACACGGAAATAGATGGCGAGCTAGTCAACGGTATCCCGCAGCTGCCTCCGATGCCTGACTTGCCGTGGCTGGCGGGCAGCCAGCCGCTCAGCTTGAGCTTCTCCACGTTGCGACAGCTGCTCCCGGGTGCCCTCGCCATCGCCATGCTGGGCGCCATCGAGTCGTTGCTGTCCGCGGTGGTGGCCGACGGAATGGCTCATACGAAGCACGACCCGGACGCAGAGCTGATCGCCCAGGGTGTAGGCAACGTGGTGGCGCCGTTCTTCGGCGGGATCCCCGCGACGGGGGCCATCGCGCGGACGGCGACCAACATCCGCGCAGGGGCGCGCTCTCCCGTGGCCTCGATGGTGCATGCCCTCACGGTGCTCAGCGCCGTGCTGCTCCTCGCGCCGCTGCTGGGTTACTTGCCGATGACGGCGCTCGCCGCGCTGCTGCTGCTCGTGGCGTGGAACATGTCCGAGGCCAAGCACTTCGTGCACACGCTCCGGGTGGCGCCGAAGAGCGACGTCGCGGTGTTGCTCACGTGCTACGTGCTGACCGTTGGCTTCGACATGGTGATCGGAGTTTCCGTGGGGATGGTGCTCGCGGCGTTCTTGTTCATGCGCCGCATGGCCGAGGTCACGGAGGCGCGCCTGGCCGATGTGAGTGGGGACGAGGCACAGCGGGAGCTTCCCCCGGGAGTGTCGGTGTATGAGATCTCCGGGCCGCTGTTCTTCGGCGCGGCACAGAAGGCCATGGCGGCGCTCGAGGTCGTCGCTCGAGACACTCGGGTGGTGATCCTCGTGATGGACCAGGTGCACGCCATGGATGCGACGGGGCTGGTGGCACTGGAGAGCGCCCTGGAGAGCCTGCGTAGCCACAAGCGCTTGGCCATCCTGTGCGGCGTGTGTCCCCAGCCGCTCGCCCTGCTCAACAAGGCCAAGCTGCTGACGGAGCACGTGCGCTCGTGCGCGACGTTGGACGAGGCTCTAGCCCTGGCCCTGCAGCACACCGAAGCCCGCGGGTCGGGGCGGCACCAGCTCGCGCCCGCGCCCTCGGAGGAGCGCTGAAGTCTCTGACCTCGCAGGTCTTCGGTCGGCCTCAGGCAGAGGCACGGTGACCCTCGGGGATCACCGCACGGATACGCTCGGCGGCGCTGTTGAAGTCGAGACCTTGAAGGTCGGCCTGCAGCCCTTGAAGCGCCAGGGGATCGAGGACGCTGGCGATCAGGGGCCGGAGCTCTTCGAAGCGGGACAGCGCCTGGAAGTCTTGAGCCTGGAGTAGCCGCAAGAACTCGACCAACGCCGGCCAATCCGCGGTGACCCCGGGCGCTTCGCACGCCGGCTCACTCCTGTGCACCGTGAGCAAGTAGCCCGAGACTTCGTCGAGCAAGCGGGCGAGCGCTTGCTCGAGCGCGGTGAGCAGCAGCTCGGCGTGCACGTCTTCCCCCTCGCGGCACGCTGCTTCCGCGCGCGACGCCAGCTGGTGAACGCCGCGCGCGCCGAACGCACCGGAGGCGCCCTTGAGCTTGTGCAGACGCTTGGCGAGGGCGAGGCGGTCGTCCTCGGTGACGGCTTGCGCCGTGCGGAGCGGTTGCGAGTACTGCTCCACGAACTTTCTCAGGAGCGCGTGGAAGAGCTCCAGGTCGTCGCTCAGGCGCATTCTTGCATCGCTGACATCGACCTCGCTGAACGCCGGCCAAGGCTCTCCCCCATCGTTGGCCGGGACGATGCTCAGGGCGCCCCGACCAAGCAGCAGGCGCTGCATCACCCGGATCAGCTCCTTGGCCTCGAAGGGCTTGCTCACGAAATCGTTCATGCCCGCGTCCAGCGCCCGCTTGCGCTCGCTGGCCCGCACTTCAGCGGTGAGCGCGATGATGGGGACGTCCAGCTGCAGTTCGCTGCGGATTGCTCGAGTCGCCTCTCGTCCATCTAGCTCGGGCATCTGTACGTCCATCAGCACGATGTCGAAGTCGTCGGGCGCCGCTCGAAGCGTATCCACGGCCTCGCGGCCGTTGACCGCGAGTGAAACGCTCACTCCTTGCTGCTCGAGGATGCGCTTGGCGACGAAGAGATTGATCTCACTGTCATCGACGACCAGCGCGCGGATCCCGGCCAAGGAGGCCATGGTCTGGGGTAGCTGCGTGAGCTGTGCTGGTAGCGACGGCAACTCGACAATGTCCGCGAGGAAGCGAACGCGAAACATGCTGCCTTGGCCAGGGTTGCTCTCCAGCTCGACGGAGCCCCCCATGAGCTCGGCCAAGCGCTTCACGATGGACAGGCCGAGCCCGGTGCCGCCAAAGCGGCGCGTGGTGGAAGCGTCGGCCTGGACGAACGGCTGAAACAGCTTGGCCTGGGCCGAAGCGGGGATGCCGATGCCTGTGTCCTTGACCTCGAAGCAGAGCTCCGTCGCGTTGCATCGTCG
>JAUILJ010001024.1 GCA_030433055.1 Polyangia bacterium | reverse complement strand
TGGCGGCCCAGCGAGACTCACATGAACACGAGACTTCTTTCCTTTGCGACCTTGGTTGGCTCTCTGAGCCTGGCGGCAGCCTGCGGCGGCGACGACGACGGAGGCGGCGGCGGCAATGGCGGGAGCGCTGGCGCGGGAGCCATGGGGGGCAGTGGCGGAACGGGCGCGGGCACTGGCGGTGACGCTGGCAGCGCCGGCGCAGGAGCGATGGGCGGCTCGGCCGGTGCTGGCGCCATGGGTGGCAGCAGCGGTGCTGGTGGCGCAGCCGGCGCTGGCGGCAGCGGCGGCAGCGGAGGGAGCTTGGCGAACGAGCTGCTGAAGGACCTGGGGCAATCGGTATGGCACGGCCTGCAGACCCGCAACGGGATCGAGCGCGCCTACGAGCTGTCCTTCGACGCCGATCAGACACTGTGGGCCGAAGTGCAGAACCCCTTCGGCCCCGCACGGAACCGGGAGATGCGAGTGTTCAGCGTGGCCAGTGACGGAGCCAGCGTATCCACGACGGTGATCACGCCACAGGGCTGGCCAGTGCCTCAGAACAACGGTGAGAAGAAGGACTACACCGTCACGGTCGTCGACGGCTCCCCGCGCCAGCTGGTCGTGGAGCGAAACGGAGGAACCGAGACCTACGATGAAGGCCCCTACCCCGAGCCTCAGTCCGGCCTCACAGCGTTCGTGCGCGTGTTCCCGTCGAGCGGCACGGTGTACGACGCCTTCTGCGGTAAGGGCACCTTCGAGCTCCAGCCGGACCGCGCTCCGATCTGGGATTTCGCCCGGGACAACTCCCTGGAGCAGGAGCTCGGCTCCGACATAGTAGCCGGTGTACCGCTCGATACGTGGAGCGATCCAAGCGGAAACAACCAGTTCGCGGTGGGCAACGTCCCGGGCTTCGACCGCCTGGGAGGCACGGAGCTGACCGATCAGTTCAACTTCATCGTCACCTACTGGGGCACGCTCAGCCACTCCGGCGGAACCATCTCGATGCGGGAGCAAAACGACCAGGTTCAGGACGCGCTGTGGGCGTGGCTCGATACCGGCGTGGGCAGCAACAACACGAACGATCTGTTCCTCGAAGTGCATAGCCTGGCAGGCGCCGACATCACAGCCGATGAGCCCTCGGGGACGTTCGCGGCAGGCAATGTGGACTTCGAGGCGATGGTCCTGCGCTGCAACGATGCCATCACGAAGCAGATCGATGTCCAGGTCCGCTTCGGGAACGGCGCGTGGATGCTGGTCGGCGACGCGCCGACCATGCCCCTGATCAACGACGCGCTCTTCCCCCCGGCGCTCTAGCGCAAATCCGCAGAGAAACTCCCGCGCGAGCGGTAGGTTCCACGACAGCCTTCACTTGCAGCTGAGCGAGCGTCGAGGAGCCCCCATGCGCGCGCAGGGCGCTGATCCGACCTTTCCTCGCGTTTGTCGGTGCTAGCGTTGAAGAGCCGTCCGAGTTCGGTCGCCCGGCCGCGCGAGCATGACTCGTGTGTGCAGCTATTGGGTGCGTGGGCGCCAGCGATGTGCTTTTCATCGCTGGTAGCAATGACCACTTCCTACTTTGCCAGGCGTATCCTCCCCTACACCTCGCTGCTCTGCGTGCTGGGGTGCAACCTCGTGATCGGTGAACGGGTCGAGACCACAGGCGGCGCGGGCGCGGCCTCCAGCGGAGGCGCCGGGGGAAGCGGGAGCGCGGCAGGAACCGGGGGCAGCGCCGCCTTCGGCGGGGCGGGAGGCAGCGGGAACGGGTCGAGCGGTGGCACCGGTGCCGCCGCGGGCACAGGCAACGCCAACACCGGCGGAAGCGCCGGCGGCGGGGGAGCGCAGCCTAGCGGACCGGTACCCAATATTTTCTACACGGATATTACTCACGCACCGGTAGCCGGGGGCCCGAACCAGGGTGGGGCGCTGGTCACGCTGTTTGGCAGAGACTTCGGCAGCAGCGTCGGGAGCGTCGAGCTGGGTGGCCAACCACTCACCGTGCTCAGCTGGGGCCAGGAAGCGAACCGCGGCCTCTCGAAGGTGGTCGTTCAACTGCCTGCCGGCACCAGCACCGGCGTCGCAAACTTGCAGCTGATCAGCGCAGGGCTCCAGCGCAGCAACACCACGCCACTGGTCACCACAAACAAGAAGATCTGGTACGCCTCTCCCAGCGGCGGTGGGGATGGCAAGAGCCTGGCGGCACCGCTCGCCCTCTCGGACCTCGGCGACGTCTACGCGGCGGGCGACCTGGTCTACCTGCTGGAAGGGGAGTACGACTACGCTACCCCCAACTGCTTCGAGGCCTATGGGTGTTCGTGGCGCCTCCAGCTATCGAGCGTCGCCTCCCAGAACGAACCAGTACAGATCATGGGCTACCCGGACGCGAACGCGCGCTTCGTCGGCCAGAAGCTAGGGGTGTACGTCGACCAGGACCACGCCCGCATCGGCAACCTGACAGCGCGCGTCAACGACGACGCGGGGGCGGCGGTGTTCATCACCTCACGTCAGGTGGCGGTGGTCAACTGCGACCTGAATGCCGT
>JAUILJ010000110.1 GCA_030433055.1 Polyangia bacterium | reverse complement strand
AGCCTGCTTCGCGGCCCAACCGGCAGAACCAGCTACCGCTCGCATTTTTCCAGCGCCTGCTGCACCCTTCGCAGACGCTCACTTCGCAGCTGCTGGGCGCTGAACTCCGGCTCGATGCGCGTGAAGTGAGCTCTCGCGTCCTCGCATCGACCGACCGCGGCCAGCTCCGAGACACGCCGGGAGACGATGAAGCTTGGCCTCTGGGCCAGGTCTTCAGCTGCGTCGTAGAGCACATCGCCGCTGGGGTCTCCATTTCGTATCCGGATGGATGCGATGCTGGCCAAGTCGCTGTCAGCACCAACACTGCCTGCGCTCAGCCGCCACACCGCTGCGCGCTCAGGACCGAGCCAGCCTTGAGGCGCCTCGTAGAGGATGTTGGCGCCCGCGATGGTGGCTAGCAGCGAAAACACCAGAATGACCGCCAAGGCTCCGAAGGAACTCGCTGGCGGCTCGGGGCGCGGGTAGTCCGGCGTGCGCCCCGCAGCGAGCAAGCGGTCGTACAGGTGTGGGTGGGTCCCCTGTCTTCGAAGCACCGCGGGCGTGCCGTTCGCGCGGTAGAGCGCCTCGAGCGCTTGTGCGTAGCACTCCTCGTCGGCAGCGTTGGCATCCGCATGAGCCTCCTGAGTCCGCACCCAGTTGCGCAGCCAGCGCATCAAGAACCAAACGAACGCTGCTAGTGGAAGCAGGGCACCTAGTTCGTAGCGCACCGCCAGCAGAAGCAACGACGCCAGCAGCGGGACCAGCAAGCTGCGCAGCAGCCGCCCGCGCTTGATCTCGGGCGCTTCCGCGAGGTGCGCAACCTCGTGGGCCAAGATGGCTCGGAGCTCCGCCGCGCTCAGCACCTCGAGCGCGCGATCGGTGACCGCGACGATGCCACGTAGCGGTACGGCGAGGGCGTTGCAATGCCACCAGCGCACCACCAGCACGTGCTTCAACGAAACGCCCTGCCGCTCCGCGAGTTCGGCAGCAACGCCGGTCACTCGAGCGGGCGCTACCCTGGCCCCGCCGCACACGCGGGCGACCTGCAGCCAGAAACCGAGGTGGGAACTCACCATCAGCAAGGTCAAGGCAACCAGCCAGAACAGGGTCTGCCAGGAGACCAGGCTCTCCGGGGCGCTGAACAGCACCACCAGCAGCGGCACTACTGGAGTCACCCAGAACCCCCGGGCCATCACCCCGAGCAGAGCTTGACCGAAGCTGGGTCGCCTGCCAATCGCGACAGGCAGCAGCCAACGCCGATGAACCTCCAGCGCCACCAGGCCTGCAGCGAGGGCCACGGGTAACCCAGACAAAGCCCCACGGAAATAAGCAAACGGACCGATCCAGAACCGCGCAAGGACCGCCAACGCGCCTATTTCGACCACGGCGAGGACAAAGAACAGCCGCCGACCGTTCCAGGTGAGGCGCGCTCTCTCCGTCCAGTGCAGCTCTCCGCCCGATTCGCCAGCCCTCTTCGCCGCCGCTCTGGCCGCCGACCCGAGCGTGTAGGCCCAGATCGGCAGCGTGATCGCCGCCAGCGTGACGGCAGCGAGCAGGAACGCCGCCGGGCCCGCCCATGCGACCCAGCCGGGGAGGAGCTCACGTGCACGCTCGAGGGAGTCCATGGTCTTGGTCCGCCCAGGTCAGCTACGGCTATTCGAAGCCCGAAGTCTGATAGTCGATGGGCTCGCTCACGCTGAGCGGGAGCGCTTCTGGGG
Organism: Polyangia bacterium; assembly: GCA_030433055.1. GTDB lineage: Bacteria > Myxococcota_A > Polyangia > Polyangiales > Polyangiaceae > JAHBVY01. The sequence goes on along the minus strand of JAUILJ010000110.1, from coordinate 11,920 downwards.
CCAGCGCCGCGCGGCCCTCGACCCCTTGCCGAAGCTCCGCGTCGAGGAAGCTGGTCACCAGATAGCGCTGGATCGTCAGCATCGAGCTCGGCTCGATGAAGTCGTTGCCGCAGCCATCGCCCAGGATGTTGCCTACGTCTTCTCCGAGCGCCTGGGCCAGCTCTTGCAGCTCGGGTCGGCACAGATCCGTGTAAGAGAAGTGCCCAGCTTCCTTCACGGCGGCGAAGGCTTTCTCCGTGGGGATCCCGTCGTAAGCCTTGACCTGCTCCTTCTCGAAGTCGAGCGTGCCATCGCGCTGGGCGCCGAAAATCAGCGTGGGCACACGGCTCTGCTCCACCCCGTAGCCGAAGAGCGGCAGGATCGAGCTCGCGGGCGTCATGGGAACCGCCGCACGGAACCTCGCATCAGGCTCGATGCCGTTGTGCGCCTCGGTCAACGCCAGGCTCATCGAAGCGCCAAACGAGTGACCCATCATCGCCCAGTTGTCCCGCTCTGCGGCGCCCTTCAGCGGCCCGTCGGTGTTGACCAGGGCCTCAGCCACGAAGGGCAGGTCCGCGGCGCGCTCGGGGAAGGCTTCGAGCACTTCGGCGACGCCCAAGCCGCCGTCGATGGCCTCCCACGTCGTGTCTCCCGTGTGGTCCGGTGCCACCACGACGAAGCCATGGCTCGCCAGATGGGAGCATATGGAGAAGTTCTGAAAGCGCAGGCCACCATTGCCGTGGGAAAACACCACCAGCGGGTAAGGAGCGAAGGTGGTGAGCAGCTCCGCGTCACGCGCGGCGTCTTGGGGGATGGACGTCGTGGTCACCCCCTGGAGCGTCGCGGCGACATCTGGTGGCGCCTCCTCCAGCAGATCGTACTCGTCGCGAGGTAGCTCGGCGGCGCCGTCCGTCGCCGGGTACCACACCTCGACCTTCAACTGCCGCGGGTTGCCCGACTCATCCAGGCGCGCAGGATCGCTCAGCGTCCACGTCGTCACCCCGACCTCGAAGGCGCCACGCGCCAGGGGGTCCGTGGGCTCGGGAGATCTCGGTTGCTCAGTCGCTTGCTCGTCACTGCCGCCGCACGCCACGCAGCCGACGCACAGCGCCAACGCAACCGTCCATCGCAATCCCTTGCCCATCTTCCAGCGCTTAGCAGCAGCTCGGCGCAACAGGCAAGCCCGGCCGACGCACGCTCCATCCGGGTTGGGGGTGAGGAGCGATGCCTGGCGCCGTGTCCGTCCATGGGCCACGCCCTGTCTGACACCGAACCCAGTAATCTACCAAGGCTTGCGCCGGGACTTCTCACTCCAACGCACCACACGGCTCGAAGTACACCCACCTGGCGTGTCACTTCCGTCGGGGTTCTAGCATGCGGTCGAGGTCGGGAGCCTGCACTCGGTGGAGCCTCGGCGGGAGGTTCACGCCTCGCGTTCGGTGCTCCTCACCCAAGAAATCCGAGCGATGGCGGCATGAGAGGCCAGGTCCAGGCCGCGAACGCTCTGCTTATTTCCGAGTGGCATTATCTTCATCGGGGCGATGGGTTGCGCTTCAACCCAGCCAACGGCACCCCAGACCGCGAACGAGTGCCCCAAGGCCGCGAGCAGCCTGGCCGCCACGAGCAAACCTGCCCTGCTGCGACTCGACCTCGAAGCCGAAGACCCGACCTGGAGCGGGCGCGGCGACCAGCGAGTCACGGACCAGGCGCACCGTGGAGTCCAACGCGCCAGGGAACCCCGACTACACGGTCCGGGATCGCGCGGTGGCGGAGAACCTGATGTGGGTCATCGACCAGGCCGAGCCAGGCGCCAAGGCCGTATTCTGGGCTCACAAAGTCCACATCCAGACGTGAAGAACCTGGTCCCGTCGAGCGGCTCTTACCTCGAGGAATCGCTGGGCAAGCAGTATGTTTCCATCGGCTTTGCGTTCGGAGAGGGCAGCTTCCAGGCGGTCCACTACACCGGGCAGGCTCGAGGCTTGACCCGCTTTTCGGTCGGACCGCCACCGGTCGGCTCGATCGGCGAGGCCCTGAGCCGCACTGGATGGCCTCTGCTGTTCGTGGATCTGCGAAAGCGACCGACCGCTGGTCCCGTGGCGAGCTGGTTCGAGGTGTCCCACCCCATGCGGGAGATCGGAGCCGTATTCAGGTCAGACCAGGCCATGCGGGAGGAAGTGAAGCTGCGGGAGCGCTTCGATGCAGCGCTTTTCGTGCGCACCACGACACGGGCTCGCCCCCTGCTCCGCAAGCGGCCCCACCAGAAATAGGCACACGGACACGCTCCGGCTCGCCCTGTGTGGTATGCCCCGCACATGTCCGACGACCGCTACGACAACCGGCCAATCTTAGTCTTTCTCGAGAACTTCGCGTTGGCCGCCATCGGAGAGCTGCCGGACGAGAAGGCACAAACGCTGCGTCTACTGGTCCAGGAGATGTGGGGCGGCGAAGACGACTGGATGGAGACGCTGCGGGGCGAGCTGGGCTGGAAGCCTGACATCCAGGAGACCATCCGCCTCAACTGGGCCGCATACCAGAAGGCCGCGGCCGCTCAGGGCGCCAAGCCCACTCCCGAAGACTTCGCCCAGCGCTTCGCCGACACCGTGCTCGCGACGAGCGAATAGTTCTCGCCTCCCGCCCGCGGGTCGAGCACGCTAAGCTCGATCGGCGACCGCAGATCCGCGCGGTTTCTCGGCGGGGGAGAGATGCACGACGAAGAGAACCGAGACTATCTCCGTCGAGAGACGGTGAAGGTGGCCGGCCGCGTCCTGGAGCAGGTGTGGTCACCCCGCGTGTTCAAGCAATCGCTCTTGGTTGCGATCCCGGGGGCCGTGCTGGCATTGGGGATCTGCATTGGCCTCGAGATGAGTGGACTCTTGGATGTCGCGCAGCCAGTCCAAGTCAGTGAAGGCCTCGTGCTGGGAGTCACGGTCGGTCTGTCCGTCGCTGGGTCGCTGACTCTGTTCTTTTTGAGCTATCGCAAGGCCCGACGGCAAGGCACCGAGGGCTACCGACGGGCGCTCGCACAAGCTTCGGTACAGCCCATGCTGGCGCTGGTCGAGGACGACTGCACGAAGTTGAGGATGTCCAGCGACGTCGACGCCCTGCGCGCCCAGTCCACCGCCATGTCGCACGCCGTGTTCGGCAACCCGGAGGCCGCGCGGAGCGCGCTCGCAGCGGTAGACTGGACGAACCGCGCCCCCGTGGTGCAGGCCATGGGGGTCAGCGGGCGAAGCCTCATCGCGTTGCTGTGTGATCACGACGCGGCGACGGCCCTCACCCTAGCCCGCCGCGCCCGCTCCCTGGCGGAAATGAAGGGCTACATGCCGGGGGCGAGAGCAGCTGCCGTCGGCCACGCGACGTTCGTCGCCGTGAGCGAGGCGTGCGCTGACTCCCTAACCCTGAAAGGCCTGCGGCAGCTCGAGCAGAGCGCGAACGACCAGCACCAGCCGCTGCTCCAGGCGCTCTCCTACTACGCCTTGGCGGTACAGCTCGCTCGCAGCGGTGAAGCCGACGCCGCGCTGCGTGCCCAGGCCAAGTTGCTCGAGCTGGCGCCCCACGCCCCCGGGCTCAAGCTCTGGGAATAGGCGTCTTTTAATCTATTTCCGCGAGGCAACATATTCGCAACCAGGCGCCGAACTCTGAGCGGCGGTGGTGTCCATGTTCCGCCGTGACGTTGCCGAGGCGAAGGGCGCGGCGAGCCCCAGGGCGATGGTCAGGGCACACACGAGGCGCAGGGCATTCACGGGTCGCATCTCCAAGTCTCCTGAGGAGTTCCTTGGCAATGCGCATTCCATTCAAAAGCGGCGCGCTTTTAGCGATCCTGAACCTCGAGGTGCAGGCGCTTGGGAGCCCACTGGAACCTGCAGGTAGCGCTCAGCGGACGTCGTATTTCTTGCACAGCTCCGCCAGGTGCTTGCGGCTGATCCCTGCGGCCTGAGCTGCGTGAGTCAGGTTGCCCTTGTGGCGCTCAAGGACCGCGTCGAGGTACGCCCGCTCGAAACTGTCCAGGAGTTGCTCCTTGGCTTCCTTGAACGGCAGCGGCGAAGCCACTCCGGGAAACGCGTTGCCCAACGTGGACGGCTGCGCCACGAGCGGCCCGAGGTTGAACACCAGCTGCTCGAAGCGCGGAGGCTGCGCCGCGAGCACCATGGCCCGGTCGAGCACGTTCCGTAGCTCCCGTACGTTGCCTGGCCAGCCGTGAGCCATCAACCGCTGCAGGTTCTCCCCCGCTACCTGGGAGTCGACCGCCAGCCGACTTCCCATCAGCTGACGCACGATGTCTGGCAGGTCTTCGATGCGCTCACGCAGCGGCGGCAAGCGAAGCTTGACTACTTCCAGGCGGTACAACAAATCCTCCCGGAATCGGCCTCGCCGCACTTCGGCCCGCAGGTCACGGTTCGTCGCTGCGATCACGCGCACGTCAGCGTGGCGCGTGTTGTCGTCACCCACCGCGCGCACATCCCCGGTCTCGAGCACTCGGAGCAGCTTGGGTTGCAGCTCCAGCGGCAGCTCCCCCAGTTCATCGAGGAAAATGGTTCCGGCGTTGGCCTGCATGAAAGCGCCCGCGCGATCACTGACCGCGCCGGAGAAAGCCCCTCGGCGGTGGCCAAACAGCTCGCTCTCTGCAAGCTCTCGAGGCACCGACGCACAGTCAAAGACCACGTAGGGCTTCGCGCTGCGGCGAGACGCGGCGTGAATCGAGCGTGCGGCCAGCTCCTTGCCGGTGCCGCTCTCCCCCTCCACGAGCACGGTGACGTCGCTCGGCGCGACCCGTTCCAGCACCGAGTAGATCTCTCGCATCCGCAAGGAACCTCCGGTGAGGTCGCCGAAGCTCTTCGCGTTGCTCGGGCTGAGCTCTCGGGTGTACCAGCGCGGGTGCACTCCGAGCAGCGTATCGCCGACCCGGATCACGGCGCCCATCGGTAGCTCCAGCTCCTTGACCTTGCTCTGCCCGACGAACGTACCGTTGCGGCTGCCCACGTCTCGCAGCACGACTCGTCCCTCACGCAGAGCGATTTCCGCGTGTCTGCGTGATACGCGGCGGTCCCGCAGTGGGAGATCCGAGGCTGGATCGGCGCCGATCGTCAGCTTGGACACCAGGGGTAGCTCGCGGCCTTCGTCATCGCCGCTCAGCACCACCAGCTTCGCAGACACGCCGCCTGCGGGCTGGGCCCCCGGTAGGCCCGTACTCCAGTCTGCGGTCGCCGTGCGATCGATGGCATCCACCATGGCCGAACACCTACCAGTGTCCGACCCGCGCTGGGAGTACATCGCGCCCCTGGCACCGAATTGACCGAACCGCAGGGCAATGCTAGCTGCAGCTGAGTCGCGCGCGCCTTTTTCCGCGCGCACACAGGAACCGGATGATGCTCGGGCTAGCGGCGGGCCAGGTGTTCGCGGAGGACTTCCAGATCATCCGTCCTTTGGGCGAAGGCGGAATGGGATCCGTCTACCTTGCGCTCCAGCGCAGCACCGGTCGCAAGCGCGCACTGAAGATACTGCAGCCTCACCTGATCGCCGATCCTAGGATCCGCGAGCGCTTCAGCCTCGAAGCCCGGGCCGCTTCCAACCTGCAGACGGATCACGTCGTGGAGGTCGTCGCCGCGGGGATCGACGCCCACAGCGGAATGCCTTGGCTCGCAATGGAGTACCTCGAGGGTGAGACGCTGCGCTCCCGAGTGAAGCACTTCGGGCGACTGCCGCCCCACGAGGTCGCGGAAGTGCTGCGCCAGCTGGGCCACGGCCTGGCCACCGCGCACCAGGCCGGGCTGGTGCATCGCGATCTCAAGCCGGCCAATGTGTTCATCGCGGATCCCCGACGCGAGGGGATCCCATTCACCGTCAAGCTCCTCGACTTCGGGATCGTACAGCTGAAAAGCGATGCGGGGCAGCCGAGCGGCGGCGCGGCGCAGCCGTATGGCGGCCCGCTGCGGGCAGGTGAATCAGCGCCCGTCGGCTCTCCGGGCTGGATGGCGCCGGAGCAGTTCCAGGCCCACGCCGCGAGCCCCGCCTGCGACATCTGGGCGCTCGGCCTGGTGGCTTACTACTGCCTGGTGGGAAGCTCGTTCTGGACGGCCACCGAAGTCACGACGCTGGTAGACGAAGTCTTGCGCAGCGCGTACCCACGTGCCTCCGAGCGTGCCTGGCAGCAAGGCGTTACGTTACCACACGGATTCGACGAGTGGTTCAGTCGCTGCATCGCGCGCGATCCCGCTCTGCGCTTTCCCGGCGTTCCGGCGGCGCTTCAAGCTCTGTCGCCGTTGTTGGAAGCCGCAGAGCACGGCCCCGGGGAGCGCCCAGCTCACGCCGCGACGCCTCATGTCGCCGCGACGCCTCATGTCAGCGCGCACCCCTACGTCGCTTCCGCGCCGCCGCAGACCGCGCCGCCGCAGACCGCGCCGCCCCAGGCCTCAGCACCTCACATGCCCGGCGCACCGACGCAGCCCACGCAACCGCCGACTCAGCCGCGCTCCCTGGGGCCTACCGTCCCGGAACCTGGCGCGCACCCCAGCGCCGCTCCGTCCTACGTCACTCTGCCCGCCACGGACTCTCACAACACCTTCTCCCCGCTTGCAGATCCGACGGGAAACAAGCCAATGGTCCCACCGCTCAAGCGCGGTCCGTCATGGCTGTTGCTGGGCGGAGTCGGAGCTGGAGTGCTGGCGCTTTTCGGCGCCCTGGGCGTCGGAGTGATCGTGGCGTGGGCGCCGTGGGAACAGCCTCAGACGGTCGCCGCTGCCAGCACCACGAGCTCCGCTGAAGGTCTTCCGGACACCGCGGCTCCTGCAAGCGCAGGGGCCCCTGAAGCGCCCCAAGTCGGCGCGGCAGCAACCGCCCACGTCGGCACCAAGGGCAACCCGGCCAAGCCCACCGCCGCTCCGACCCCGACCACCAGCGGTGCGCCGAGCGCGGCGCCAGCGTCCAGCGCCAGCGCCACACCCTCCGGCACCCCGACGGCCGCCGCAGCCGCCGGCTTCCGAGCGCTGATGCTCAACTGCTGGCGCAACAACGAGGGTGCGGAGGCGACTCAGTCCGCGAGCATCTCGGCGGCGATCCGTGTCGACGGTTCCGGTACCGTGCGGAATATATTCATCAGCGGCGCCGATGCCTACCCGAGTTTGCGGCGCTGCGTCGTGCGCAACGGCACGTCCTATCGTGGGTTCAAGCCTCCCACCTTCAGTGAAGCGACCATCGGCGCCTCGCTGCCGGCCGTGAAGAAGCCGGCTGCGCCCGCGCCGTCGCAGTGATCGCTCAGTTCGAGCACCAGGTGCGCCACTTCGGATCGATCGCGCGCCCCTTGCCCACCTTGAAGCCTGGTCCGCCGTCCTTGAGCTTCAGACGCTTGATGGCCCACTCGCCAACGCCGCACCAGATTTCCGGCCCAGGATCGTTCTGCCGTTGCGCGCCCGACTGACGATGCGCGAGCACGTGCTCCATGGATCACGGCGGTTCTCCGCCGGTTCATGGCTCAGCCCCCACATCGAGGTGCCACGAGTTCGGGGGTGAGCCGCACCTCCAAGTGACAGCGCCAGCCCGCGCGTGCCCCGAACAGAGCAAGCTCGCTCGTGCGAGTGACCGCCACCAGCTGAAGACAGGCCGCTAGGGCGGCGCCGTCGCCGAGGGGCCCAGAGCAGGGACCATCTTGAAGGCCGTGACGTGCTCGGGATTCCCGCTCGTGATGATGAACAGGTCACGGACGCGATACATCGAGACGCTGTCGATCGAGACGTCGATCTTCACTGACTGCGGCTGCGACTTGCAGTCAGGATGATACAGCGTGAGCTTCGCTCCCGACGTGATCGCTAGGCCTCGATGGAGCGACTCTCCCCACTCGACGCGAAAAGGCCCCAGGTCCCCTGCCAGCTTGCGCTCCCCGTACCCATCAAAGCCGTTGTCTTCACTGACCACTCGGCGGCTCGTGACGTGCACTGGCTTCGCGGAGGTAAACTCGCTGGCAAGCGGCGCCGTGCTCTGCTTCATCAGGGCGTGACCGCAGCTCTCCGGCTTCGTCTTGCCTCTGGAACAGGCGACGAACAGGAGCATTCCCACCACGCTCGCCAACGAACGAAACCCCACGCACCGAGGGTACCACGCGCTCGCCCTGGACTGGCTCTCAGTCACGCGTCGTTCACTCGTTGGCGACTAGCGCACGCACGCTACCCCAAAGTAGCCTGGGCGCGTGGACTCCCTGCTCAACGCCGCCGCTCGTGCTCTGGCGGCTGGCGATCCACTGAGCGCGTTGAATCGCGTGTCGCTCAGGCAGGATGCTCCGGCGCTCGCCCTGCGTGGTATCGCGATGGCGCAGCTCGGAGACCACGAGCGAGCTCGTCAGCTGCTCAAGCTAGCCGCCAGGCGCTTCGGTCCTCAGGCCCCAGTGGCGCACGCCAGGTGTCTGATCGCGGAGGCTGAAGTATGCCTCGCCACGCGCGAGCTCCATGCATTTCCGCGCGGTTTAAGCGAAGCTCTCGAGACCCTCGCGGAACGCGCTGACGCTCGCAATGCGCTCCACGGTCGCTTGCTCTTGATTAGGCGCGCGATCCTGTTGGGCCGGTTGGATACGGCTGCACAGGGGCTGGAAGAGCTGGACCTCCAGGGTGCTCCACCCGTACTGCTCGCCATCGCCGAGCTGTCTCGCGCGGAGGTCCATCAGCGTCGGGTACAGGCAGGAGCAGCCCTCGAGACCTTGAAGCGAGCCCACCGCTATGCTGCCGCGGCGAAGATCAGCGCCCTGAAAGTCGAGGTCGAGAAGGCGCTGGAGCTGGCAGAGCAGCCGGCTGCACTGCTGCTCAGCGCTGGCGTCGAGCGCCTGCTCCCGCTGCGCGACGTGGAGTCGCTGTTCGCTGGCGGCACCCTCGTGGCCGACGGGTGTCGTAGGGCTTTGCATCAGGGCACGCTATCCATTTCCCTTGCCAAGCGGCCCGTGCTGTTCGCGCTTCTATCGGCGCTCGCGAGGGAGCCGGCAGGGGTCGACCGAAGCGCGCTGATTTGGGCAGCCTTTGCCATCAAACAGGGCAACGAGTCTCATCGCTCACGTTTGCGCGTGGAAATTGGCCGTCTGCGCAAGCTGGTGCGATCGCTGTGCGACATCGAGGCGACGAAGGCTGGCTTCCGCTTGTCGCCCCGAGCGGGTGCAGGGGTCGTGGTGCTCCTCCCTCCTCTGCCGGGCGAAGCGGCTGCGCTGCAGGCGCTACTCGCCGACGGACAAGCATGGTCGACGTCCGCCCTCGCCCTCGCCCTCGGTGAGAGCCAGCGCAACGTGCAGCGCTCGCTGGCGGAGCTCGAAGCGAAAGGACGAGTACGATCGGTGGGTCGCGGCCGTGCTCAGCGCTGGGTTGCGGCGCCCCTGAGCGGTTTCGCGACGACCTTGTTACTCCCGCTGAACGTAGCCAGTGGCTAGAACCGGTGCGTGGGCGGCGGAACGCCCCGAGAGGAGTAGGAGCATGCAATTGGAACGAGCGAACTCTGGCGCCACCATGAAGAGTGACACCCAAGAAGCCAACATCCTGCGCGAGCTGGATAACATCCCCGAGGTACCTCACGTCCACGGCGTGATGTACGACGGCACGTTGATCTGGACGGCAACGGGCACCACGCTGGTGGGCATCGATCCAGCGAGCGGCACAGCACAGCGCACACTCGACGTCGCATCGGACGCAGGCACGGCCTTCGACGGCGAGTTCATCTACCAGCTGGCTGAGGCGCGCATCGACAAGATCGACCCCGAGAGCGGAAAGGTCGTCGGGAGTATTCCGGCGCCGGGGCAAGGCACCGACTCCGGGATGGCGTGGGCGGAGGGCTCGCTCTGGATCGGTCAGTACAGCAGCCGGAAGGTCGTCCAGCTCGATCCTGAGACCGGCGAGGTGTTGCGCACGCTGGAGTCCGATCGCTTCGTCACGGGTGTCTCCTGGGTGGAGGGCGAGCTGTGGCACGCCACCTGGGAAAACGAGCAGAGTGAGATCCGCCAGATCGACCCGAAATCTGGCGAGGTAAGGCAGACACTCAATATGCCGCACGGAAGCATGATCTCAGGCCTCGACGCCGACTCGGAGTTCTTCTACTGCGGTGGAGGTAGCACCGGAAAGGTTCGGGTCGTGGCGCGGCCCCGCAGCAAGAGTTGAGCTGAAATCGAGCGTGGCGCACGGTCGCCCAGCAGCTCCAGGATGCTGCCGGAGCGCAATCCGGTCACGACCGCCGGTCACCCCAGCGGGATGTCGTTGAAAAGACGAACAGTGGACGTATCCTTTTCAGCCGCCTGTCCGTTGTTCTGCCATGACCAACCTGACCGAAGAGCTCGCGACACTCTCTCAGGAAGCCCGACACAGTTGGCACCGCTTCCTGACGGTGTATGAGCCGCTCCGTCCGGAGCTATACCGCTACTGCCGCTACCTGACTCGGAGCCCCTGGGACGCCGAAGATCTCGCGCAAGATGTGCTCGCGCGGGCGTTTACTACGTTGAGCCAAATGCTGCGGCCCCCCGTGAACCCGCGCGCCTGGCTGTTCCGCGTGGCTTCCAATCTGTGGATCGATCGAGTGCGGCGGGAACGAGGCGTCCTCCCCTCCGAAGAAGCCAGCCAAGCCGCTCCGGACCTCCAAGGAACCAGGGAGGCCGCAGCGACGCTGGTCGAACAGCTCGGTCCCCAAGAGCGCGCGGCCGTCGTGCTCAAAGACGTGCTCGATTTCAGCCTAGAGGAGATCGCACAGGCTCTCTCGACCAGCGTTGGTGCCATCAAAGCGGCACTCCATCGAGGAAGAAGCAAGCTGGCCGAGCCCGAGCCTGACATGGCGCGGCGGGCGATCCCCGCGGTGGTGACTGCGTTCTGCGAAGCCTTCAATCGGGAGGACATTCCGGGCATGACCTCGCTGTTACTCGACCACGCAGCCATCGAGGTGGTCAGCGCCAGCCAGGAGGAGCCTGGCGACGGAAACATACTCCAGGGCATGCTGTTCGGCAGCAGAGTCATGGCCCGCGCCGATGAGCTAGGCGGCATGGACGCGCGTTTCATCGCGGGAGTGAAGCCTACGCCAGCGCGCATGGAGGCAGTGAGCTGCCGTGGGGAAACACTCTTGGTGTCCTGGTACGCACACGAAGGCGGCGAAGCCGTGCGCGCGGTCACCCGCTTGCAGGTGAGCGACGGACGCATCAGTGCCCTACGCAATTACTTCTTCACTCCCGACTTGATCGAAGACGTTTGCAATGAGCTGCGCCTACCCTTTCGCAGCAACGGATACCGATGGTGGCTCTCGGGCTGCGGCACTCGGGAGGAGCGCTGAGTCATGGCGTTCAAGCTGTACTACCACCCGCTCTCGTCGTTCTGCTGGAAGGCGCTCATCGCGCTCTACGAGGCTGAGGTCTCGTTCGAGAAGCACATCGTCGACCTGAGCGACGCCACCCAACGAGCTGCGCTCCTCGCCTTGAACCCCCTGGGGAAGTTCCCAGTTCTCAGCGATAGCTCCGGGGGGAGGGTGATCAGCGAATCCAGTATCCTGATCGAATACCTAGCGCAACGCGTGCCCAGCGCCGCCACGCTGATACCCAGGGAGCGCGACGAAAGGCTCGAGGTCCGCTCCCGGGACCGCTTCTTCGACCTCTACGTCATGGGCTCAATGCAGCGGATCGTTGCCGACAGACTGAGACCTGAAGTCGAGCGTGACCCACGAGGGGTCGCCGACGCTCGCGAGCTGCTGGACACCGCGTACGCGATGCTAGATTCATTCCTCACGGAAACTACCTGGGCGGCGGGGACCGCCTTCAGCCTGGCTGACTGCGCCGCGGCGCCCGCGCTGTACTACGCCGACAAGGTGCACCCGCTGCCGCCCTCGATGGCGAGGCCTCGAGCCTACCTGGAGCGGCTCCAGCGGCGCCCCTCGTTTGCGCGGGTGCTGCGTGAAGCCGAACCGTACTTCGCGATGTTTCCTGGCTAGCGTTTAGCCAACGCGGGGC
>JAUILJ010000109.1 GCA_030433055.1 Polyangia bacterium | reverse complement strand
CGAGCCGATGCTCACGACGCCTGCCACCTGATCCGGGCGCTCCGCAGCCACTCCATACGAGCAGAGCCCGCCCAATGAATGTCCGATCAGGAACACCCGCTCGAAGCCGCTCAGGCGATGCATGGAGTCGAGCGCAGCAGGCAGGTCCTCCTGGACGAACTGATCGACCCGCTCCGGAAGGCCCGCGCCGAGGTGATCGCTTCGCCCGTGGCCGCGGAGGTCGATGTTGAAGACGTCGTATCCGGCGCTGGCGAGGTAATTGACCACGCTGCGCGATGGCAGGTGCCAGGCATAGCGGTTCTGGCTGTAGCCATGGACGAGCAGCAGCGCGGCTCGACTGGGGACCGCCAGCGTCTCGACGTCGAGGTGCTCCTCACCCACTGGGCCCTGCCGGCGCGAGAGGCGCTTGCGCACCATGGCTAGCGGCGCCTTGCCCTGGGTCATCACCAGCTGCTTGACGAAGTGGCGCCGGGGCAGGCCCACGTCGACCGCCTGCTCGACCACATGGCCATGGAGAATCACGGTCCATCAGTCTAGTACTGGTCCGGACTTACTGAAGCCGAAAAGCCCCTCAAGGGCGCATTCCCGTCACTCAGTGCTGCGAACGCGTCGCGATTTTCAGGCGGCGGGCTCCGCCGGGGGGCACGCCTCTCAGATGTGCCAACTCCCAGCAGCCCCGAGCTGGACTTGGCCCAGCGTTCCGACTCCACCAGGGGCCCCCAAACAACCCGAGTGCCCGGGTATAACATGAGGGAAACATTGCTAAATCGCCTTTGCGTTGGTGCGATGTGCCATGGCACAATACGCTGCACTTTGGGTTTGGCACACGCGCGTCACTCGGGGTCGAGGGCGCGTCGGGGTGAGAGGGAGGAAGTCGATGGCACATAGGGTTCGCGCGGGTTGGATTTTGAGTTTGTTGCTGCTGCCGGGCGTCGCTTGGGCGCAGCCGGCGGATCCTCCCGAAGCCGGGGCGGAACCGGGGGCCGAGCCCGGCGCTGCAGAGCCTGGCGCCGCAGAGCCCGGCGCCGCAGAGCCCGGCGCCGCAGAGCCCGGCGCAGCAGAGCCCGGCGCAGCGGAGCCGGGTGCGGCTGTGGAGGAGCCAGCGCCTGCTGACGCTGCGACTGGCGACGGCAGCGTGGCGCCACCGCCGGTTCCGCAGGGAGACGATGCTGCGGTCGCTGATGCGCGCATGGGGGACTCCGCCTTGGAGCTGCCAGGCAAGACCTACTACTTCGTTGGCCTGCGCTACCGCACGATCATCGTACCCAAGTTCATGATCAACCTGTTCGGCGATGGCGGCCGGACGGTCGTCGTGCATTCGGGCGGTCCGGAGTTTGCCATTCGCAAGGATGGCTTCGAGTACAACTTCGGTCTGTGGTTCGCGAACTACGCAATGGACGACACGCCCTTCAAATCCACCAGCGATGGGGAGAAGGCGTGGGAGATCGTCAATAGCAAGATGAAGGCGATCTACGTCACCTCGGACTTTCTCTGGTCACAGGAGTTCAGCCCGGCGTTCAGCCTCAACTACGGCGCGGGTGTCGGCCTCGGGTTCATGTTTGGCGACCTGAACCGCGTGCAGGCTTATCCTCGGGCGGGTTCCGCGGGGAACCCCGAGGACTATGAGCGTTGCGCAGGTCCAAACGACCCCGCAAACCCAGAGTTCTGCGGCGACGACAACGATCACTATGGGGACTACAATGAGCCGTCCTGGGCTGATGGCGGCTCGAAGCCGATTGTCTTCCCTTGGCTCGCGCTCCAGACCGGGCTCCGCTTCAAGCCAGCGAAGAGCTTCGTCGCGCGTCTAGACCTTGGCTTCGGCACCAGTGGCTTCTTCGTTGGCGTGGGTGCGGACTACGGCCTCTGAGCCACACACCGCACCCGGAATGAGCCTGATGTGAGCGAGCTCGAGCTGCCCACGCGCTACGAGAGCCTCCAGCGCCTGGGGGAGGGTGGCGGCGGTGAAGTGTGGGCGGTCCGAGATCGCCACACCGGGGAGAAGCTCGCGCTGAAGATGCTCTCGCCGACCGCGAGCGAGCGGGAGATGACGGCCTTGGTGCGAGAGGCGGTGGCGCTGAGCGGCCTCGAGGGGCTGGGCGTGCCCCGGGTGGTGCGCTTTGGGCGGCTACCCAAGAGCGGTCGCCCCTTCATGCTGCGCGAGCTCGTCGAGGGGCAGAGCCTGCAGGCTTTGATCGAGTCGGGGGACAGCGACGCCGCGACTCGAGCCCTGGTGCGGGCTGCGGATCAGGTCACGCTGCTGCACCGCGCAGGCATGCTTCACGGCGACATCAAGCCGCACAACATCATCGTCGAGGAGAGCGGGCGCGCGACTCTCGTGGACCTCGGGCTGGCTGCGCCGTGGCGCGAAACGGGGACTCGTCCGGAGGGCCTCACCCCCCGCTACGCCTCACCTGAGCTACTCGATGGCAAGCCGCTCACGGTACGTGCCGAGGTCTACGCGCTCGGCGTGACCATCGCCGACATCATCGCGGCCGGTGCGAAATCGATGAACCCCCGGGTACGCCGCGAGCTGATGGACGTTTCCGCGCGGGCTACCGCCGTGGACCCCAGGGAACGACACCCATCGGCTGATGAGCTTGCGACCGCCATCCGCCGCGCGGCGGGTTTGAAAGGGGCCGGTTCCCGCTACGATGCCCACGACGTGTGGCCAGTGCTGGGCATCGACGCGATCTCCAATCAGCTCCAGCAGCGCGTCGCGAAGCTGACGCGGGGAAAGAAGCTCTGGCTGGATGGCCCAGTCGGCTCTGGGCGCAGCGTGCTGCTGCGGCGCCTCGCATGGTCGATCGGGGTTGAAGGGCGGCCGCTTGTCTGGATCGACGACCACGTGGTCGAGGATTCGGCGGCGCTAGAAGCCGAGCTCGCGGAGTACGAGGGAAAGGGAGGCGTCACGATCCTCATCGACGACGCGCATCTGCTGCCAGAGCGCGGCGTCGAGTTGGTGAAGCAGCTCAACGCCGACGGCGCCCGCCTCGTGCTGGTTGGCGACACAGAACTCCAGGCGGGCGCCAAGCGCTTCGAGGTGCCGAGCATGGATCAGCACCACGCCGAGGAGCTGGTGCGCCGAGCCATGCCGTCGCTCACCGGGCGGCTACTAGCGCATGTCGTCAGCGCCTCCGGGGGGAGGCCGGGTGCGCTGCGGGGCCTGGTAGAGACCCTCGCCACGCAGCCGGTAGCGTCGGAGGCCGACATTGATCGTGCGCTGGCCGGGGAGGCATCCGCGCCAGAGTCAGAGCTACCCGCCGATGCGTACGGGCGCGCCGTCTACTTCCTCGAGCGCGGGCGTTTCAATGACGCTGCGCAGGCCATGGATGAGGTCGACGCAGCGAAGTCCGAGGGTGACAGCACGACGGTGCCCAACACTCCCGAGTCGCGCACCGAACGCCTGGCGCTGGAGACATTGCGCGCCCGTCTCGAGCTAGGTCTGGGGGACTCGACCTCCGCACTTTCCCGCTTGGAAAAGGTCGCAGGGCTAGCCAAGGAGCGCCGAGGCACTCACGAAGCGAAGCTATGGATGCTCTACGTGGGCCGAGCCTACGTAGCCACCGGTGACTACTCCCGTGCGCTCGAGGTGCTCTCACAGCTGGTGAACGAAGACGGCCCACTCGGAGCCGAAGCCAGCGCTTTTCATGGCCTTGGCGCCGCGTACCTCGGAAACACCGAACAGGCGCTGCTTGATCTCGAGAGCGCCGTACGGCGGGCTCGAGAGTACGACGCACCTCGCGTGGAGGCCGTGGCGCTGGTCAGTCGAGGGCTGGTGTTGCAGCGTGATGACCGCATCGAGGAGGCGCGAGAAGCGTACGAGCAGTGCATCGTGGCAGGCGAACGTGCGGGTGACGCTGGGTTGCTCAGCACTGCCCAGCTGAACCTCGCCGGCCTGCTCAAGGTGAGCGGCGACGTCGCCGGCGCGATCGAGCATTTCGAGGCAGCGGTGGACATGGGGCGTCGCTCTGGCCGGCGCTCTACGACTCGCAACGCGCTCCTCAACCTCGCCAATACGGATCTCTATCTGGGGCGATTGGCTCGAGCGCGGGAGAGCATCGAGTTGCTCGAGGAGCAACGCGGGAGTCTGCCCCCGGTGCTCAACGCGCAGCTCTCCGGTCTTCAGGCGGAGCTGGCCAGTCGGGTTGGAGACGTCGATCGCGCCGTTCGCCTGTACGAGGGTTGCGCGGCAGCCTATGAGGCCGTCGGGCGTGGCATCGACTCAGCAGAAGCGCGCCTCGAGGGAGTGCTTACCGCTTGTCGTGCGGAAACGCCTGATACGGCTGACCTGGAGCGCCAACTGGATCAGGCCCGGGAGGCGTTGGCTACCGCGCCGGCTCACAAGCCGCTCTACATGCTAGCCCGCGGTCGCACGGCGTGGGTCGCGGGCCGCGAACAGCAGGCTCGCACCTTCGTGGAAGAAGCGCTGGAAGCGGCGAAGGCCGCCGGCCAGAAGGAGTGGGTCTGGCGTGCCCAAGAAGTACTGGGGGAAATCGCCGAGGCCGGAGGTCAGCCCACGTTGGCTCGACGGCACCGAGAGGAAGCCCTCGCGGTGCTGGAAGAAATCGGCGCGGACCTGCCGAGAGATCTTCGAGAGGTCTACTGGAACGACGCGCGTCGGCGTGCGCTGCGTGCGCGCGTGCAACGGGAGTCGATGACATCGGCCCCCACCGACCTCGCGGGCTTCACACCTTCGCCCGTGGTCTTCCCTCGTGGGGATCGGTCGCTCATCAGCAACATGAGCCTCACGCCTCTCGAGCAACGACTGGCGCACATCCTCGAGGTCAACGCCGTGCTGGCGCGCGAGCGAGATCTCGAGCGTCTGATGAGGCTCGTGATTGGTCACGCCATCGATCTCGCGCAAGCGGAGCGCGGGTACCTGATCCTCCTCGAGCAAGACGGCAGCCTTTCGGTGCACGCTTCCCGTACGCGCTCCGGGGACGAGACGCACGCGGAGTTCTCGCGTTCCATCGCTCAACAGGTCATCGACAGCGCCGCGCCGCTGGTCAGCAAGAGCGCCCAGACCGACGCGCGCATGAGCGGCTATGCGTCCGTGCATCAACTCGATCTGCAGTCCGTCGCGTGCGTGCCCATCGTCGCGCCTGAAGGTGAACCGATCGGCGCGCTCTACGTCGAGACGCGCAACCGCCCCGCGGACCACTTCGAGCGCGAACTCCCCACGCTCCAGGCGTTCGGCGATCAGGCTGCGGTGGCCATCGAATCGGCGCGCTTGCTGACGGAGAATCGTCGCCGTGCGGAAGAACTCGAGCGCACCAACGAGCGCCTTCGCGAAGCCCAGGGCCGGCTACAGGAGCTGCTCGATCAGCGCACTCAACGCTTGAAGATCGCCCGTCGCAGGTTGCGTGACGCGCGGGAGACGCTGTACAGCCACTTCGGCTACATGGGCCTGGTCGGCACCAGCAAGCCCATGCGTCGCGTGTATTCGCTCATCGACCGCGTGAAGGACACCGACGTCGCGGTGCTGATCACTGGCGAGAGCGGAACAGGCAAGGAAGTCGTCGCCCAGGCGATTCACCGCGCCGGAAACCGCGCGAAGAAGGCGTTCCTGGGCGTCAACTGCGGAGCGATCCCGGAGCACCTCCTGGAGAGCGAGCTCTTCGGTCACGTGCGAGGCTCATTCACCAGCGCGGATCGGGATCGCAAGGGCCTGTTCCGCGAAGGGGAGGGGGGTACGATCCTGCTCGACGAGATCGGCGAGATGCCTCAGCGCATGCAGTCGGGGCTGCTCCGCGTGCTGCAAGAGCACAAGGTGCGTCCGGTGGGCGGCGCAAGCGAGGAGCCCGTCGACGTTCGGGTGATCTGTGCCACGAACCGCGACCTGGCCGCGATGGTCGAAGAAGGATCTTTCCGTGAGGATCTGTACTACCGCATTCACGTCGTGGAGATGCGAATTCCGCCGCTGCGCGAGCGCTCCGAGGACATCCCGCAGCTCGTCGATCATTTCCTGGGGATCTTCGCGGCACGCTACAAGCGCGACAAGAAGGCGGTAACTCGAGATGGGCTCAAGCGCCTGCGCGGGTACCACTGGCCGGGGAACGTGCGGCAGCTCGAGCACGTGTTGCTCAACGCCTGGGTATTGAGCGAGAAGCCAGAGCTCGAGGTCGAGGACTTCGATATCCCCGATGGGCGCGCGGGCAGCGCGATCTTCAGCAGCCTCACGGGGAGCGCCGCATCGACCACCAGCAACAACGGGCGTCGCACGACGACCGTCCCCCCGTCGTCGGGCTCCAGCGTGCGCAGCAGCCTGAGTCAGCACAAGCTCGATGAGCGTGAGCGCATCCTCCAGGCGCTGAAGGCTAGCAACTGGAACCGCGTGAAGGCCGCAGAGCTCCTGGGGATGCCTCGGCGCACCTTCTATCGGCGACTGAAGCAGTACGGGATCCAGTGAGCCGTTGGGGGCGTGGGCCGGGCTACTTCAGCGACATGAAGATAACCGCCATGGCGATGGCGAGCAGCGCCCACAGCAGAAGCTGAGGCTGCCACATCTTGGCTACGCTCCCTGCGTCGCCGGTGCGTTTCGCGAGCAGGGCTCCAACCCTGGGGGCGCCGGCTTGTCCGAAAGCACGCTTGGGGAGGATCAAGAAGGCCGTGGTGCTGGTGTAGACCAAGAACACCTTGGGTGTCTCCTTGGTCGTCACGACCTGCTGCCAGCGCAGCCGGGTGAGTGCCCCCGCGCTCTTCACTTCGATACCGAGGTCGTTCACCTCGATGTCCATTTCGCGCTGAGCGTCGGGCATTCCACGGAACATGCGCGTCGCCACCAGGTGCTTGCCAAGTCGCGCGAGCATGGGCGCGGCGAGCAAGACCCCGATCACCAGCCAGGGCCGGTCCGAACTCTGAGGAGAGGACTGGAGCACCACGGTGATGGCGGCTGCGGACAGCGCCAGTCCCACCGCAGTCTTGAACCGAGAGCCGGGCTGAGCGTTCAGCGCTTCCAACACGTCATTCCGCTGCAGCTCCACGTGCCCTCCCACGCTGCTCGCGGGTGCGTCCGTTGCGTGGTCGGGTAGGGCGCCTTCGGTGGCCTCTGAGCTGGTCACGGGCGGTCCTCTACTGTCAGGAGCGGGCTCGCGCAAGTCAGCGCTCCGCCGCCTGCCAGCTCGGCGGAGCGCAGGCGGCTCGCTGCGCTTGCTACTGGGGGAGGGCCTTCAGCGCCTCGAGGAGCTCTTTTGCGTGACCGTCGGGGTTCACCTTGGGGAACACCTTCGCGATCTTGCCCTGCTTGTCGATGAGGAACGTCACCCGAGCGGCCTTTCCTCCGCGCAGCGTGACGCCGAACGCTTTCGCTATCGAGTGGTCCTGATCGGGCAGCAGCTTGAACGGGAGAGAGTACTTCTTGGCAAACTCCGAGTGGGACTCGTTGCTGTCGCTCGAGACACCGAGCACCACGGCGCCTGTCTTGCTCAGGTCCTCGTAGCTGTCGCGGATCTGTTGCGCTTCGATGGTGCAGCCGGGGGTGTCGTCCTTGGGATAGAAGTAGATGATCACGGGCTTCCCCTTTAATTTCTCCAGGGAAATCTTCTCTCCATCGTGGGCCTTGGCGTCGATGGCGGGTGCGTCGGCGCCGACCGCGAGCAGCTCAGCGTCCATGCTCTCCTTCGTCGCGGACCCGGGAGCCGCTGGGGCCTCGGGAGTCGCACTTGCCAGCGCGGCGCTGTTTTCAGCGGCAGCTGGTGTCTGCTTTGAAGTCTGCTCGCTGCAGGCTGTGAGTAGGCACACCCCGAACAGGGCGGCGAATGCGGGACGAACACTCATGTTGGCTTCATGCCACCGCCGTCCAGCGCCCGAAAGTGGTGCGCTCCATGTTCCTTCAGGAGTGCAACCGCGCCGGCCATTTCCGAGGTTTTGTGGGTATTGCCCAGCTGTCGTACTCGCGTTTCGCGCAGAGGTCGGGGGGGGAGCGATCACCCCGGGAGGTTCCGGCGACACACCCAGCATGCCCACTTCCCGCCGTCCCGACTCCTCTGCTGTCTCGCTCCGCTCCTTGGCGCTGCTTGCCCTGGCCACCGCCGGGTTGACGCTGGCCCTCTCTAGCGGCTGTGGCGGGGAGGCGTCGGGCCAGGATCCCGAGGGCGCGGCAGGCCAGGCTGGCGCCGCCTCCGGGCAGTCGAGCCGAAAACCGATCTGTGGCAACGCATCGTTCTATGAGCTCGACGATACCTCCGCCGCCTGCCCCTGGATCTACGAAGGGTGGTGCTTCGAAGAGCGAGAAGACGCCTGCCTCTGCGCCTGTGGGCGAGAGAAGGGGGACACGTGTATCAGTGGTTTCCCCGGGGATGAAGTCGCGGTGAGCTGCCCGAGCCTGGGCGGTGATATCTGAGATAGTGAGGCCAGGGCCTAGCCGATATTCAGCTGCTTGAGCTTCTTGTGCAGGCCCTCTCGGGTGATTCCCAAGGTCTTTGCCGCCGAGGTCTTGTTGTTGTCGTGCTCGCGCAGGCACTCTACCAGGAAGTACTTCTCGACCTGCTCGAGCATTTCTTTGAGCGTGCCCTTGGTCACACCTGCGCGATCGACGACCCCCTCCACCTTGCGCACGCGAGGGCTCAAGAGCTCGGGGCCGCCGAGCTCTTCGTCGCCCGCCTGGATCACGCAGCGCTGAATCTCGTTCTCCAGTTCGCGCACGTTTCCAGGCCAGTCGTAGGCCATGAGCAACTCCGTGGCGGTCTGAGAGAGGCTATTCAGCTTTCGCCCGAACTCCCGGGAGTAGCGCTCCAAGAAGAAATTCGCGAGCAACGGGATGTCCTCTCGGCGCTCCGACAGCGGAGGCACTCGGATCGGGAACACCTTCAGGCGATAGTATAAATCCTCGCGGAAACGACCTTCCTGGACTTCCTGCTCCAGGTTGCGGTTGGTCGCGGCCACGATGCGCACGTCCACGATGCGGGTGTTGTTCGCTCCAATGGGGCGAATCTCGCCCTCCTGCAACACGCGCAGCAGCTTGGCCTGAAGCGTGAGCGGCATCTCGGTGACTTCGTCCAGGAAGAGCGTACCGCCGTCAGCGATCTCGAACAGCCCCTTCTTCTCCTCGGTGGCCCCAGTGACCGCTCCCCGCTTGTGCCCAAATAGCTCGCTCTCCAGCAAGCTCTCGGGCAGCGCCGCGCAGTTCTGCGCGACGAACAGCTTGTCCCGACGTCGAGAGCGGGCGTGCAGCGAAGCCGCGATGAGTTCTTTGCCGGTACCCGTCTTGCCTTCGATGAGCACCGTCACCCGGGTGTCCACGACTTTCTCCAGCTGTTCGAACAGGTTCTTCATCGCCTTGCTCTGGCCGACGATGTTCACCTCCTGCCCGCGCAGCTTTTCCTCGCGGCGACGCAAGAAGCTGTTCTCTTTCTTCAGCTGTTCCTCGGCGTCCTTCAGCCGGCGAATCAGCCGCGCGTTGGCCACCGCGAGTGATGCGTTCGCCGCAAGCACGCCGAGGGCGTCCACGTCCGTCTCGTCGAACATTGCCGGGCGATCTCGGTTGTCGATCTGCAACACGCCGATGATCTCTTCCCCAAGCCACAGCGGAACGCCGATCGTACTGCGGATCCCCGCGCCCAGCAGCGACTCGGAGCTGAAGGTCTCGCTGGGCGCATCCGCCGCCAGGATCGCGCAGCGCTCCCGCACGACCTTGCGGTAGACGCTGCGTGTGATCGGGACCCTGCCTTCGGTCGCTGTCTGACCGCCCGAATCCGTGCGGATTCGGGTGAGCACGGGCACGAAGGCGCTCTCACCATCGCTCTCGTCCTCGCTGTCTTTGAGGACTACGGTGACGTGGGTAGCGCGCTCGACCAGCTCGAGGGAGGAGTCGGCGACCGCAGTCAGCACGCTGTCGAGCCCGTCGGCGTTGCCGATAGCGTCGTTCGTGGCGCGCAGGGTCTTGAGCGCCGCGGCGTTCTTCGCGTCGCTGGCAGCGGACCCTCCGAGCTCGGCCAAGGAGCGCGTCGCCATGACGTGGGCGACATCGGCCTCGTCTCCGATGCCGATCTGGATCAGCACCGCCTCGCCACCACCGCCTGCACCGAGGGCGAGGTGATCTCCGTTGAGCAGCTCGGACTTCGAGTTCACCCGCTCGTCGATGGCCAAGCGTTGACCATTGCGTACGACCTCGGTGCCGTTGGTGCTGTGCAAGTCCTCGACGAAGACTCGGTCGCCCACGATGCTTATCCGCGCGTGCTCGCCCGAGACGTGCGTCTCCGCGAGGCAGAGGTCGTTGCTCGGTGCACGGCCTATTCGGAGCACGTCACCGGCCGGTTCTAGCTGCTTTCCAGCTTCGTTTCCGTTCAGTACGTGGATTCGCAATGTCGCCATACGGGGTCTCGCAGCGTTCCCTCACCCCCAAGAACCAACGCCGGAAAGGCTCTCCTCAGGGGACTGTGAACTGCCGTCCACAGTAGCACTCGCCCGCTATCTGGGTGCAAGCAGCGGAGTGACAAACGACAACGGGCCGCGCTCCCTTGGGACGCATCGTTCGCGCCACCGGAGCACGGCCCGTCAGGCCGGTCGCTGGTCTGGTCAGCCGCCGGCGCGAGCCTTGATCCGGTAGACCACGCTCTGCAGCGGGGCGTCCGCCTGAGCCTTGGCCTTGTCGGGGCTCTGGGCGTTCTTGTCGATGATCTTCTGGATCTTGTCCGCGACCTCGTTCGAGCCCTTCGGGGTCAGCCGGTCGATGGTGTTGCCCACCACATAACGTACGGCAGCGTTCTCGATGGCGTCGAGCCGCTCCACCAACCCGTCGCGCGCCTTCTCGTCACCCAGGATGCCGATCATGTACGCGGCCTTGATGCCGATGAACTGGTTCTTCTTGTCCTGGTTCTCGCTCTTCTCGACCTTCTCGAGGTAGCAGTCCACCCGATCGCCGCAGGCCTTCACCAGCTCCTCGGCTTGCTTGAAGGAGTCCTTCTCGATCTTGGTCCCGTACTTCTCGACGGCGGCCTTCACCGCGTCTGTTTGGTCGGCCTTCATCAGCTTCATCGCGGTGACGGTGATGTTTGCCTGGAACGTCTTCAGGTCCTCGCCGCTCCCCTTCTGCTTGTCAGCCCGCTCGAGCAACCACGGAACCATGCCCGCGTCATAGAAGAGCGAAGCAGCCTCCGTCAGCGAGAGCAGCGAGTTAGCTCCACCGGGAGGCATGCGTGAGTCGAGCTTCTGCTCTTCGTACACCTCCTTGAACGCGGCCTTGCTGTCGTCGGTCGCCGGGATCTTTGCCAGCTCTTGCGCGATCAACGCCTTGTTGCCGCCCTTTTGAGCCTTCATCACCTCGACCATCGCAGGGATCGACTCGACGCGGCCCATCGTGCCGAGAACGATCGCGGCCATCTGCACGTAGGGCTCGTCCTTGGGCGGTTCCTTGGCGCCGGTGAATTTCTGCATCTTGGCCAAGGAGGTCGTCTTGAGTTTCTCGTCCTCCCCCTTCAGCAGCTTCACCGCGCGGTCCATCGCGGGCTTGCCGAGCTTCACCAGCGCCATGATGGCGGTGGTCGCGACGTTGCCCTTGGTCGGATCGAGCACGATCACGAACAGCGGCTCGATGGACTCCTGGTCGTTCAGTTCCCCGAGGATGCGGGCTGCCGTCACCTGCCAGAAGGTCTCGTTGTTGATGGTCTTGGCAACGTCGAGATCGCCCTGCTTGGGCTTCGGGATCTCGTTGCTCAGCACCGAACGCAGCGGACCAGCCCAGCTCTTCTCAGGCTTGACCAGCATGGCAGCGGTGAGGTCCTTGTAGGTGACGCCGCCGACCTGGCTCGTGTACTTGAGCTTGAGGAACGCCTGCAGCATCGGGTCGGCGAGCTCGGCTCCCTTGCCGGCCTTCCGCAGGTCTTCAGCGGCCCGCGCGGCCCACTTCATGTCCTCGTAGTCCTTCTCCTTCGGCTTCTTGGCGTACTCCTCGAACGCTTTCTTCAGCGCGGGCACCGTGCGCTCGTCGCGGAACGAGGCGATGAGCTTGATCAGGCTCACGCGGGTCTTGGTGTCGAGGGTGTCGAAGTCATCGACGTACACCTTGGTCAGAGGCTCAGCGATTTGATTCAGGAGGTCTTGCACCTCCTTCTTGCTGAGGTCCTTGTCCGCCTTGGTGAGGGCGTCTTCAAAGAACTGCTCGAGGCGCTTGATGGAGCGCGGCTTCCAAGCTTTGTCGTTCAGCTTTTCCACCCAGTATTCGGGCTGACTCTCGTCTTTGCAGCCGACGACCGTCGTAGCGACTGCAGTGGTTCCAATCACCATTGCAGTTCCGAAGTTCAACGAGCGGATCAGAGTCGCCATGGTGCGCGTAGACCGGAGCATTCAATTCCTCCCAGAAACGGCGTGTCAGTACTTGCTTGGACCTGGGTCCTCAGGGAACCGACGCGAGGTGTTCACCACTGCACTGGCAGAGTGTCACCTGGCGCCGGGAACCCAGCGGGATTCCCGAGCATTCCCGACGTGTTGGCGCACGGTAAGCTGGCAACATCCAGCCTGTCAAACGCGGTCTGGCGCCCCCCAACAAAGCTGCTATGGCCGCGCTGTAACGATCGCTCCAGGCTGCACTCTTCTTCCTCCCACGGCCGCTGTCCATGCATCGAGGTGCATGAAACAGGAGGGGCGATCTTGCGACGCACCGCGTTCCTCGGCCACTCTGTTTCGAGGTGTGGGGGTGAGACGCACTGGGCGCCCACCGTGTCACACATCGCGCATCGACGTGGCTCGCAGCGTTCAGCCGATGATCATGCCTTCGCCGCGCAGCTCACCCCCGCCGCTGAACCGCCGCAGGTTCCAGCGATCGAACAGGGGCTGTGCGGCTCCGGTTACCAGATGCTCCGCGGTCAGCTTCCCCATCACCGGGGCCATCATGAAGCCGTGACCCATGAAGCCTGACAGCTGAAAGAAGCCCGGCAGCTCGTCCACTCCGCCGACGATGGGGGTCGCGTCTGGAGTCAGATCATACAGCCCGGCCCACTGGCGCAGGACCTTCACCCGAGCCACCGCGGGGCACAAGCGAGTCAGCGCCCGCGAGTACAAGGCCAAGAAGCGAGCGCTCGAACTCTGATCCGGTCCGCTCGGCACCTGCTCGTTGCCCACCCCCCCTACGATCTCTCCCCGGGTCGATTGGGAGAAGTAGAGGCCGTTCTCCAGGTCGGCGACCAGCGGCGTCAGCCACGGCTTGAGCGGCTCGCTAGCGCAAATCTCATGGCGATGGGGGCGATTCGGTAGCTCGATGCCTACTAGCCGAGCCACCTCGGGGCTGTGTGCGCCGGCGGCGTTGATCACGAGCTCCGTCTCGATCTTTCCCTTGCTCGTAATAACCTTGCGGATATCCTTGCCGTTGGTCTCGATACCGAGCACTTCGGTGAACGTGTGAATCTCGGCTCCCAGCGCCTGCGCGCCCTCCGCGTAGCCCCAGACGAAGGGCCATGGAAACACGACGGCGTCGTTGGGGTTGTAACTGGCCAGCTCGATGCAGCTCGTGTCGAGCTCGGGCACCACGCGCTTGACCTCTCGTGGCCCCAGCAGGCGCGTGTCGAGGCCACACGTCTTCTGTAGCTCTGCGCTCTTTTGCAGCATCTCCACCTTGGCCGGGCTGCGCGCGACGCACAGGTAGCCTCCCTGCCGGCACCAGGTGTTGATGCGGTGCTCGCTCGCGA
>JAUILJ010000108.1 GCA_030433055.1 Polyangia bacterium | reverse complement strand
CGGGGTAGAGGTCGATGATGACGGAAATATTGAAGTGGAAGGTAAAACGGTAAGTAAGGTGATGGTCGAAGGCAAGGGCGCCGCCTACATGGGCTGTACGACCGGGCACAACGGCGCTGCTTCCAACGCCCCCGCTGGCATGCAGGTTGCTCCCAGTCAGAGCGTGGTCCTCGTCGGCCCATAGCATTTCCACAAGGATTTATATTAGAACATGCTGAACCTGCCAAAACGCCCGCCGGAGCGCGTCCCGTTGGTCACCGCGCCCGGGCTCTCCGGAATGGCCTTCCACGCAAAGCTGCCCCTGGCGGCGATGCGCGACGCTCAGCCGAAGCGCGAGGCGTCCGCCGCCGACCGCGTGGGCCTGGTGGACTGCCAGGTGCTGGTGTTGAAGCTCAGCCTGAGTTTCGACCCTGCTACCGATCGAGGCGCGGTGCCAAATGCCGAAGCTGACCTGCTCCTGGGCGAGGTGTTCGCCGACGATGATCCAGATGGCGAGCTGCTCTACGGCGGTGACTTCGCACCCTACAAGCCTCACGTCGACGTGACCCTCGTCGGAGCAGGAGCCGCGCAGGCTCAGGACGCCCAGCTAGAGCTCGGCTCGCTCAGGTGCTCGGTTCCAGCGGGAGCGGAGCCAGGGCCTCTACACCCGTTCAAATCAGCGCGCAGCGCCCTGCTCGGCAGCTACGACGATGCCTGGGTGCTGCGACGCTGGCCTCATTTCCCCGAGGATTTTGATTACAGCTTCTTCAACTGCGCGCCGCCGGCGCAGCGCATGGAGCGCCTGCGCGGGGACGAGCAGCTCCGGCTCACGGCGCTGCACCCAGTACACCCAAGCTTCGAGACGCGTCTCCCGGGTGTCACTCTGCGCGCGTTCGTCCAGTACAGCCGGAGTGAGGCGCTTCGCTTCAGCGAGCTCGAGCTCACGCTGGATACCTGTCACATCGATCTCGAGACGAACGAGCTGCAACTCGTGTGGCGGGGACACCTACCGACGAGCAATGACCTGGCTCCCGAGATCGCGTGCTTCTATGCCTGCGTCGATCGCTTGGCCGCACCGATGTCGCTCAGGTCAGCACGCGAACGATTTGCACAGGCCCTGGAGGAGCGGGAGCTCGACACCGGGGAACGTGCGGCAGCCACAGCTGGCCTACCTCGCAGGCTCGGCCTGGTGTCCAGCGAGGAGCAAGGTCGACGCGCAGCCTTCAAGCAGGCCCTGAGAGAGCAGATCGCCGTTGCCCCGACATCGGCCCGCCCGGAACCCCCGGAGCTCCCGACGCTGAACCGCGCGGAAGTGGAGCACCTGATCGCCAGCGGTGCGAGCTTGGAGGACGCCGACTTGACGGCCTGCGACCTGAGCGGGCTGGACCTGGAGGGCAAGAACCTGAACGGCGCGCTGCTCACGGGCGCGGATCTCAGCCGCTGCAACCTGCGAGGAGCGCAGCTGATCGCCAGCGTGCTCAATCAAGCACGCCTGGTGGGCGCCGACCTCACCGGCGCTGACCTCGCCGAGGCTAACCTGGCTCGCAGTGAGCTGCGGGGCGCGCAGCTCGGCGACGCACAGCTGCGGGACGCTGACCTGAGCCGCGCCGTATGCTCGGGAGCAAACTTCCAGCGAGCTGAGCTGAGCGGCGCTGACCTCTCGAAGAGCATTCTGGACGACTGCGACCTCAGCTTCTGCAACCTGAGCGGCGCTGACCTGAGCCAGGCCAGCGCAGCCAAGGCAAACTTCCGCGAGGCAACACTCGAAGCTACCGTCGCCTACTCACTGGTCGCCCCCGACTCCAGCTTCGACGCCGCGAAGGCTCCAGGCCTGCGCGCCGACGAGTGCGACCTGAGCCGCGCCTCCTTGTGCCAGATCCAGGCCGAGGGCGCCAGCTTTCAAGAGGCCACGCTCCACGGAGCCTGCTTCGACCAAGCCAGGCTGGACGACGCGTCCTTCGCCCACGCCGCGCTCGGAGGCGCTCGGCTACGGCGAGCCAGGGCTCGCACCGCGAGCTTCCGTCACGCCACGCTTTGTGACGCCGACCTGCGCGGAGCCGACTTCATGCAGAGCAGCTTCGAGCGCGCTGATCTGCGGCGCGCCGACCTGCGCGCCTCGAGCTTGTTCGAGGCCGAGACGCTGGACGCCGAGCTCGAAGGCGTGCTCCTCGACCAGGCCACGACCGCCGGCTCACTCCTCAGCCACCCGCTGTTCACCGCCAAGGAGCGTCAACCATGATGCAACACTCCACGACCACCATCGAGCTCGTCTGTCCGGAGCTCCCCAACACCGTCACCCTGCTGCGCCTGAGTGGCCACGAGGCGATGAACGAGTACTTCGACCTCGAGCTGGAGTTCGACCGCCCGGAAGGCGATCTCGATCTGGATGGCTGTGTGAAGTCGAGCACGCGATCCGCTCTCGTGTTCAAGGTCAAAGATGAGGTGGTCCGTGTGATGCACGGCACCCTGGCGGAGCTCAGCACCCGGGTAGCTCCAATCAAAGACGGGGATGACCTACCCCACCGCACGCTGGTCGGGCGCTTCGTACCTCGCGTATGGAGCACCACACTACACTACCGCACGGAAGTACACTTCGGCACGGCTCGAGAGATCATCGCGGCGCTGCTCGAGCGCGCCGGCCTGCAGAACACGACGGACTACGAGTTCAGGCTCAGCGAGGACTACCCCACTAGGGAGTTCGTCCTGCAGTATCACGAGAGCGACTACGACTTCCTGAGGCGCCAGTGCGAGCACTGGGGGATCGCCTGGACGCTCGAACACGGCAGCCGCGACCGCATCATCTTCAGCGACCACAACTCGGCGCTGCTCGACGTGGCCGTGTGGCAGGCGCCCCAAGCAGGCACCGCGGACGCCGACGCTGACAGCAACCTCCCGGAGAACCCGAACGCGGACGCCGCCCACGTCACCGAGCTACCGTTTCGCCTTGCAGGGGCCGAGGGAGAGTTCATCTCGAGTCACGCCTGTCGCACGCGACGCGTGCCAGCGAGCTACACCGCCCACGACTACAACTACCGAGTGCCCCAGATTGGCTTGAGCGCCGAGCAGACCGTGTTCGAGGGTGGCGAAGGTCGAGTCATCGAGCATGGTCTGCACCTGAAGCTGCCCGAGGAGGCCGAGTTGCTCGCGAAGGTCGGCGCCGAACTGCTGCTCGCGAGGCGGGTGCGCCATGAGGGTACGACCCATGGGGCGCTGCTGCGCTCGGGCGCCACGTTCACGCTGAGTCCAGATCCCGACGGCAACGACGTGCGCCTGCTCGTGCGCCGCGTCGAGCACCGCCTCGGCGAGGGATACTCATCCAGCTTCGAAGCGCAACCGGCCGAGGTCACCTACCGCCCCGAGCGCGTCACCCCCACACCGCGCATCGCGGGCTACCTCACCGGCACCGTCCAGGGCGACGACCCCAACGTACCGAACATCGACACTGACGGGCGCTACCAGGTCTTCTTCGACTGCGATGGCAAGGACGCGGGTGAGTCGCGCGCCGCCCGCCCGATGCGCATGCTCCAGGTGCACGCCGGTGCCAACTACGGCATGCACTTCCCGCTGAAGCCGGGCACCGAGGTCGCCGTTGGCTTCATGAATGGCGATCCCGATCGGCCGTTCATCGCAGGCTGCTTGCCTAACCCGCTGACTCCAAGCCCCGTACGCGGGGAGCGCGCGAACATCCGTCGCAATGTCATCCAGTCGCTCAACGGGGTGCAGATCGAGCTGGATGACGGCGCCGGCTGATCAATCCGCCCGGAATCAATCGACGCCTGCGTCCGGCCCTGGCTGGAGGCGGAGCAACGCTCGAGACCCTCGCGACGTGAGCAGTGTAAACGTGGCTCTCGGCCTCGGCATGGGCACTTCTGCTCGCCCGCTTGACGAGCACTGCATGCGGCGGTAGCAAAACGACCTGCCGTCTCACGGCGGAAACAACTGAACATCAGTCGCGCCCGCGAAGGCGCGAAACAACAACACCACAACGCCGAATCCGACCGGTACGACGGCCCACGCTTTGCATTCACTGCCGGGGCCGCCAGTAACCGCGAGGAGCCGGGTCCGGGTGCCAGCAGCTCATCGCAGGGTGAGTACTGGCTTGGGGAGAAGGCTCGTCAGAGCCAGGGGCACCTCGCTCCTATTCCGACACCCCGGGGGCACTGCTCACGCAGCGCTCGACCTCGGTAGGAAGGAGAGGACATGTCGACTGAATCAGCCTCCATCGAGGCGCCCGCGCCCGCGCATCCGCAGAGCCGTTTGTGGCCTCTCGCCCTCGCAGCGCTGGGCGTAGTGTACGGTGATATCGGCACGAGCCCGCTGTACGCGCTCCGCGAATGTTTCCACGGGGAACATGCCGTCGCCCCCACGGCGGACAACGTCTTGGGCGTGCTGTCCCTGATCTTCTGGTCCCTGACGCTCGTCATCAGCATCAAGTACCTGGGCTACGTGATGCGCGCCGACAACCGAGGCGAGGGCGGGATCCTGGCGTTGATGGCGCTCGCTACCTCGACAGGCAAGCTCAAGCGCTACACCCGCGCCAGCGTGCTGATGCTCGGCCTGTTCGGCGCCGCGCTGCTCTACGGAGACGGCATGATCACGCCGGCGATCTCCGTGCTCAGCGCGGTGGAAGGGCTCGGCTCTTCGCCTGGCATGCAGCCGCTGGTCATCCCCATCACGATCGGCATCTTGATTGGCCTGTTCGCCATGCAGCGGCGCGGAACGGCGGGCGTTGGTGCGATCTTTGGACCGGTGACGCTGATCTGGTTTCTGGTGCTGGCGGTCCTGGGGGTGAGCGAGCTGATCACCAACCCGCGCGTGCTGTTTGCGCTGTATCCAGGCTACGCCGTGAAGTTCCTGTTCCACGAGTCGGGCCATGGCTTCCTCACCCTGGGCGCTGTTTTCCTCGTGGTAACTGGGGGTGAGGCGCTCTACGCCGACATGGGGCACTTCGGTGCGCGCCCCATCCGCCTGGTCTGGTTCAGCGTCGTCTTGCCCGCCCTGCTGCTGAACTACTTTGGCCAGGGCGCGCTGCTGTTGCGCAAGCCGGAGCTGGCCCACGACGTGTTCTATGCGATGGCCCCGAGCTGGGCCCTGTATCCCCTGGTGGGGCTGGCGACCTGCGCGACGGTGATCGCCAGCCAAGCCGTGATCAGCGGCGCCTTCTCGCTCACGCGTCAGGCCTCGATGCTGGGCTTCTGGCCACGCGTACGCATCCTGCACACCTCAGCCAAGGAGATCGGCCAGATCTACGTACCCAGCATCAACTGGGTGCTGATGCTGGCCACAATCGGCCTGGTGCTGGGCTTCGGCAGCTCATCCAAGCTCGCGGCGGCGTATGGCATCGCGGTTACGACGACGATGGTCATCACCACATTGCTCGCTTACCTGGTGGCACGACATCGCTTTGGTTGGAGCCGCCTCGCGGCGGGTTCGCTGACGCTCGTGTTCCTGACGCTGGACGTCGCGTTCTTCGGCTCGAACCTGGTGAAGGTGGCCCAGGGCGGTTGGTTTCCGCTGTTGGTCGCTGCGCTGATCTTCATCGGCATGTCCACCTGGAAGACCGGCCGGCGCATGCTGGGCGAACAGATGCAGGAGCAGATCATCCCGCTGGACGACTTCTTCGAGATCATGCGAGTCGAGCTGCCGACCCGCGTGCCGGGCACAGCGGTGTACCTCACCAGCTCACCCGAAGGCACACCTCCGCCGCTGATGTTCAACCTGGAGCACAATCGCGTGGTGCACGAGCAGGTCTTGCTGCTCACCGTGCGGGTTCACGAGGACGCGCGGGTCAGCGACGACGAACGGGTGGAGGTGGCAGACCTCGGGAACGGCTTCACCCGGGTGGTGGCTCACTACGGCTTCATCGAGGAACCCGACATCGTCGCGCTCATCGCGCGCGAAGACACGCCCACACCGCCGCTCCAATACACGACCTTCTTCTTGGGTCGCGAGACACTCCTCGCTGAGCATCGCAAGGGCATGGCCAAGTGGCGCAAGCGCTTGTTCGCCTTCATGTCACGCAACGCGCTGCGGGCGACGGCGTTCTTCAACGTGCCACCGGATCGAGTGATGGAGCTGGGCGTACAGCTGCGGCTCTAGTGTCCTGTGGCCATTGTTCGCTGAAAAGTTCGCTCCCTGGCCACGCCCCGCACATTGAGCGAGCCCGGGCTATATCCTCAGGGATTCATGGTTGCCTGCGTCTGGATTTTTCGGGCGCCAGGGCGTAGCGTCTCCGCATGGCCTCCCTCGAGCTCGTAGCGCTTGTCGTCCACGACTATGACGAGGCCATTCGCTTCTTCGTGGAGGCGCTCGATTTCGAGCTGGTCGAAGACTCGCCATCGTTGACCAATGACGGTCGACCCAAACGCTGGGTGGTGGTGCGCCCCCGCGGCGGCTCTACCGCCATCCTGCTGGCGAAGGCGGACGGTGTGAACCAGCAAGCCCACGTTGGTCAGCAGTTCGCTGGCCGAGTCGGCTTCTTCCTGCGCGTGGACGACTTCGAAGCGACCTACCAACGCATGCTCGATCGCGGCGTGCAGTTCGCTACAGAGCCCCGCGACGAGGACTACGGTCGCGTCGCTGTCTTTCTCGATGTGTGTGGCAATCGCTGGGACTTGCTGGGCCCCTGCTCGAGCGGCTGAGGCGAGCGGTTCGCGGCGAAGAGCGGTGCGTCTCCCCCCCCCATCTGCTGGCGTTCAGAGCGCCCAACTCAGCACCTCGTGCAGCCGAGCTGCGGCGTCGTCTTCGATGATCTTGCCGTGCATCGGGATCACGCGTTCAACGGGCCACCCGAGGATGCGCTGGAAGCACTCTCGGGCGACCTTGCGGTCGGTGAAGGACAGCCGATAGTTGATCGGCGTCTCTCCCAGCATGTGATTGGCCTTTGCAACCCAGCGCTGTAGACGGTTGAAATGATCTGGATCGTGATTCTCGATCAGATCCCCGAGGATCACGGTACCGCTCGAGCGATGGAGGAACACCGCCTCCTGCATGAAGAAGCTGCCCTTGACCAGGACCTGGTCGAGGGTCGCCCTCCAGGCATCCAATGGAGTGTCGTCGAGGGGCGCCGCGAAGGGCAAATCGCCGCGCTTCTCGATCAGATCTCGAGGCCCGTACAGCTTTGCCGTGGGGACAGCCTTGCTCCAGTCCGCCAAGAACAGGTGGTGCAGCTTGTTGGGCGATACGAGGTAGTGAATCGGCCCAAGCGCCAGGACGGCGTCGAGGCGTTGCTGGGTGAGCTGCACCGGGGAGTGCAGCCACAGTGAGCGATCACTCAGTCGCACCACGGTCATGCGCAGCTGATACGGAAATCCAATGAACTGGATGTCGTCTCCTTCGAGTTCCCACAACCCCTCCGCGAGCTCGCGCAACATGGGCTCACGCTACGCCCGGCGAAACTCAGGCGAAACAGCGGCAAATGATCAGCACGGGTAAGCAACGCCAACCCTGGAACAAAAACAAGAATCGGCGCTCACAGCCTTGCGCGGCGGGGAGTTCAGCCCCAACTTGCCGGGGTTGTTTATCTTGCGCTGGGCCCTCACCTTGGTCGCGCTGCTCGCTTCTGGAGCAGCGGGCGCGGCCGTGCCCGAGACGCAACCCGCGCGTGTCCAGGGTGGTGATGCGTCAGGGGGCAACGCCTCCCGAAGCACCCAGCCCAAGGGGCAACCGCGGCAGGCCCGCCTCGCGGACGCGAGCTGTGAAGACTGCGAGCTGGATACCCTCACGCATGCTGTCGCGGGTGATGAAGCGTCAGCGTTTGCTGCTGAGGCGGTCTGGCGTTCCCACCAGCTGCTGTTCTTCGGCCTGAGTGTGCCGGACGGAGCGCTGAGCGATCACCACGTCAGTGCCTCAGTCGCCTCTGCCTCCAGCGCGCCAGCTCGACGCTCTGTGGAGGTTCCGCCGGTCTCCCGCAGCACACGAGGTGTGCTGCAGCCTCGCGCGCCACCCCGAGCGTAGCTCTGCCCGCCTCCTCGCCCACCGGCTGTCCTGGTGGTGCCTCGAGACGCGCAGAAGGCCTACGCCTCGTACGCGCCCGCGCCCAACGGCGCGATGACTGCCTCACTGTGGGCGAGTCGAATCCAACCACTAGCTCCTGCCCACCCGAGGCGGGCGCTGTCCCCTGACGCATCCATCGGGAGCGTCCAACCCACCCGATTTCTTTCGTCGCCCTAGGCGACCCCCCGCGAGGATCCCATGTTTCCCATTGCCTTTGTTGCTAGCGCCATCCTGTTCCAGCTCTTCGTCACCTTCCGTGTTTTCCGCACGGATCTATACGAGTCGGAGCAAAAGCGCGGTCAGGCGTTCCTGATCTGGCTCATCCCAGTGATCGGAGCCGCCATCGCGTTTTGGGTGCTCCACGACGCAGAGCAGGTCTGAAGCTCCCCGAGCGCAGCGAGGTGGGCGCTTCAGGTGACTAGTCCTGGAGCACCCACTGGAGCGCCTCATCGGCGCTGCGAACCACCCGTAGATCGGTGCGGCGGGACACTCGAATGATCACGCGAATGATCGCCTCCGCCTTCGGCTGCATGCCGAACACCGCAGCGCGCTCCACGTGCCTACGGAAGCCTCGAATCGCGTTGGCGTACTCCCAGCGCGCGCCGAGCGGAGCGTCCGTAAACCCGTTTACGTCGCTCACCGTGCGTGCTGGCGCGTGACGTCGCAGCACGTCCGAATAGCGACGCGCGAAGTCCGCCAGGTCGTCGGAGTTGGGATAGGTGCGATAGGCCAGCCACAGCACCTGGTGATCGCCATACGTACGCTCGTGTACGGACGCCACGCTGTGGTCCAATAGCAGTTTACCTTCCCCCATCCACGGGAAGTCTAGCTCGCTTGCCAAGGGCCGCGCCACTGGGCAAGCCGAGGCGCCAAGACACCGGCGCCGTGATTCTACTTATACGGCTACTCCAGGCCGAACCACTCGCTAGGTTGCAGCGGATCCGAACCCTGGCGTACTTCGAAGTACAGCATCGAGCCGCGACCATCGTCGCCCACCGTGCCCAGCCGGTCGCCGGAGCCGACATCATCGCCGACCTTGACGGCGAACGTCTCTAACCCCGCGGAAACAGTATAGTAGCCCCCGCCGTGTTCCAGGATCACGGCGCGGCCATAGTCTGGATACTCATCGGCGAAGGCGACCCTACCCTTGTAGACGGCACGCACCGGGGCACCCCTGGGTGCGGTCATCTCCAGACCGGGCCCACCGCCGCCACGGCTCGCCTTTCGTACCTGTGCGCGACCGGGCAACGGGAACGGGAGGCGCCCCTTCATCGCGCCAAACGCCGCGGCTTCGGCGCTGGGTCCAGCCCCCGGAGAGCCTGGGTCGGCCCCGTAGATGGCCGTGTTGTCCCACGAACCCACGCTGTTCGAGAACGCGCGCTCGAACGCCGCGGTGCGATCCTGTTGAGCCAGCAGCGCCGCGCGCTGCTGCGAAGTGATGCGGGCTTGAGCTTCCAGCGGCCCCTTGCGAGCCCGCAGATCGGCCAGGCGCTTGCTCAGCTTCGAGCGCTTCCTGGTCAGCGCTTTCTCCGCCGCGACGTCACGCTCCAGCGCCCGGCGCAAGCGCTCCAGCCGCGAAGCGTGATTCACCAGCTCATCGAAGCCACCTCCCACCGGGAGCAAGCCAGCGCGAGACTTGCGGACATATGCGCGGCCGCGCGCGATCGTGCGGCGCCGAGCGGACTCAGCCTCCGCCGCGAGATCGTTCAGGGCCTTCTCGGCGGCTTTTTCCTCGCGGTTCAGCTGAGCGAGCAAGGCTTCGAAGTCCGGCTGTCCCGCAGCTGCCCTGGGAGCAGGCGCGGAGTAGCCCGGCCTCGAGTATCCGGGCGGCGGAGCGGCGTAGCCTGTCGGGGGCACCCGAGAGTCCAACGAATCGTCGCCGGGCCCAGTGGGATCGGTAGGCGCGGATGGCGCAGCCAGAGCCACGGCTCCCACCGACAAGAACAAGAGGCTGAACGCGATTCGGACTCTCACGCTACACGACCAACAGCTTGCGTAGACTGCCCCATGCTGCGACGGCGCCCAACGCGGAGCCGAGTGTGACCATGGCCAACATGAAGGTCCATGGGAGGAAGACAGGTTGCATGCCCACGAGGGTCGTGAGTTCGCCGCTCAGGTTCTGTCTGACGATTCCGTAAAGAACCGCCAGTATGACCAAGGCCAGGAAGGCTCCTATACCTCCCTGCGCCGCTCCCTCCACAACGAACGGTCGACGCACGTAGCTGTCAGTGGCGCCGACCAGCTTGAGCACTTCCACCTCGATGCGCCGCCTCTGCAACGCCAGCCGAATCGTGGAAGCCACCACGCTGACCACGGCTCCGAGGACGACGAAGGCGAGCACGAGGCTCGCGGTCACTCCGCCGCTCAACACCGAAGCCAAGCGCTGCGTCCAGTCTTGATAGGTCTCCACACTCTCGACTTGCGGGAGCGCCTGCACCCGAGATGCGAGCGATTCGAGTTTTCCGCCTTCGGTGCCTTCGTCCACCATCACTTCCAGCGAGGCGGGGAACGCCGCCGAAGGCAGATCGGCGAGCACTCTGTCTCCACGACCGAGGACTTCACGCCGAGCCTCGTCGCTGGAAACGAAGCGTACGTCGGTCACCCCGGGCGCAGCGCGCACCGCGTCCTCGATGGCGCGGACTTGAGCCTGGGTGGTTTCCACTCGGAAGTAAACACTGGCGCGGCCGGCTCGCGCCCAGCGGTCCCGGAGTCCATCGACGTTGACCACCACGAGCAGCGCGGAAGCCAGCGTGACGAAGGCCACGGCCACCGAGAAGATGCTGAGCAAATGGAGCCGCCAGTCGTTCTTACCGCCTCGCCAAGCTCGCTGTAGCGACGTCATAGTTCTCGGGGTCTCCTCAGGCTACGGATAGCTGGAAGTCGTCTTCCAAATCGCCTTCGAGCCCGTTCGGGGCATCGATGGCCTTGCCGTCTTGAAGCACGACGACGCGCCGCGGACGGATGTCGAGCAGCGAGCGGTCGTGAGTGGCGAAGAGCACCGTCACGCCAGTCGAGTGGATGTCTTCGAATAGGCCGAGGATGTCGACCGCGAGCTGGGGGTCCAGGTTGCCGGTGGGTTCGTCAGCGAGCACCAGCGCGGGCTCACCCACGATCGCGCGCGCCACCGCGACGCGTTGTTGCTCTCCGCCGCTGAGGGTCGCCGCCAGATCGCTCCCTCTCCCCCCCAGACCCACTCGCTCGAGGGCTTCGCCAATTCGAGTGCGGATCAGGCGCTCGGGCAGGCCGAGCACTTCCAGGGGCATGGCCACGTTCTCGGAGACGCTCCAGTTGT
The DNA here is from genome assembly GCA_030433055.1 of Polyangia bacterium. Lineage (GTDB taxonomy): Bacteria > Myxococcota_A > Polyangia > Polyangiales > Polyangiaceae > JAHBVY01. The sequence goes on along the minus strand of JAUILJ010000108.1, from coordinate 2,359 downwards.
TGACCAGCTTGAAGTCCTGAAACACGACGCCGATATTTCGACGTAGGAACGGAATCGACTCGGGGCGCAGACGGCCCACTTCACGCCCCATGAAGAGGATGCGGCCGGAGTCCACGGTCTCCGCGGCGTAGAGCAAGCGAAGCAGCGTGCTCTTTCCGGCTCCCGAGGGCCCGGTGAAGAAGACAAACTCGCCTCGCTCGATCTGCAGGTTCATGCCCCTCAGAACCGGCGCGTCCGAGCGGTAGGCTTTGTGCACGTTCTCGAAGCTCAGAATCGGTCGATTCGCCGCTTCGGGATCGAAACGATTGCCCGCGCGAAGCATCTGTCCGAAGGCAGACCCAGAATCCATAGTGCTCGGGGTACCAAGCTCCGCGAATCCCTAACAACTTTTGGGCGCTCTTTCGCTGCAGGCGCGGGTGCTCGGCGCCACGGACATTTGGGGCTACACAGGTCGGAATGCGCATCGCGTTCTTCGGCCTGCCGCTGGCTGCTTGGCTGCTTCACCAGGATGGTCACCAGCTCGATCCCGTCGTCTTGAGCCCACTTCCTGCGCCTGGAAGGCGCCGGGTCAGGCGTGCCCTCGGCGGCCAGGTGATCGATGCCCTCGACACACCCAGGGACGAGCTGGCACCGCTTATCGAAGAAGCCTTGGCGGGGGCGGACCTCCTGCTCAGCTGGTTCTGGACCCGACGACTCCCGGAGCACTGGCTGCACACCTGCCCTCGAGGGGCCTTCGGCGTGCATCCATCACTGTTGCCTCGACACCGCGGCCCCGATCCCTTCTTCTGGGCGATCGACCAGGGAGACGACCGCACGGGCGTCACGCTGCATCACCTGGAGGCGGACTACGACACCGGAGACACCGTCTGGCAGGAAGATTTTGGGGGTGAGGAGCTCCGCAAAGCCAACGCCTGGCGCCTCGCCAAGGCGCTGGACAGGCCCAGCTTGAGGCTGCTTCGTCGCGCGGCTCTCGAGCTCTCCCGCGGCGGCACGCTCCCGCGACACGCACAGGACGAAACATCTGCAACCTGGGCTCCCGCGCCAACTGGTGACTTACTGAAGTGCCCGTGGGCAGAGTCGAGCGAGCGCGTTCTGCGCCGAGTCAGGGCATTGAGCCCGGAGCCCGGGGTGGCGCTCGAAGTCGCGGGACTGCGCTTCGAACTGCTGCGCGCCGTCGAGGACACCCACGTCGCACGCGCCCTGTTGCCAGGTGAAGCCCAGATCGTGGAGGGCGTGGTGCGCATCCGCACAGGAGATGGCGGGATCCTGCTCCAGCGAGCGCGCCTGGAGTCGGGGGAGGAAGTGGACGGGAGTCAGCTTGCGGAACTCGTAAGCGCTCGAACTGAGGTGATAGACTCTGCCGGAATCCTTGGAGGGAACGAATGAGCGACCCCGTTAGCGGAGCACGCAGCGCACGCGAGAATCTGGCGCAGGGCCTGGCAGCACTCCAGGCGCCTGGTGTTCCGCCCCAACTGATGAACGTTGCGGAGCCCATCGCAAAGGCGATGAGCGCGCTTCACCAAATCGAGGCCTCGGGCGGGGCTGCCGTAGCGCAACATGCCCCCGCTGCCCTGGAGGCAGTGCGCGGTGCGCTGGCTCAGCTCCAGTCCGCTGACGGAGTGCATCCCGCGGTCACCCAAGCGATGGAAGCCGTCGCGAGCTCTCTGGGGGTCGTGCACTCACTGACTCAAGCGCCCCCTGCGCAACCCGCGTTTCAACCCGCGGCTGCGCCAGCTGCGCCGGCTCCTCAGGGTTTGGGCAGCACCGTCGCGCTGGATGGTCCAAGCACCCAGCCATCGGCGGGAGGCAGCACGCTAGAGCTCCCCCCGATCGACGGCGCGCCCGCTCCGGGGATCCCACGGCCGGGCCCTCAGGCGTCTCCCCAGCCCTACCAACCCCCAGCGCAGCAGGCGCCGCAGTACCAGCAACCGCCGCAGCACCAGCAGGCGCCACAGCAGTATCAACAGCCGCAGCCCCAGCCGCAGTATCAGCAGCCGCCACAGCAACAGGCGGCGCCCGCGCCCCAGTACCAGCAGCCTGCGCCGCAGCCGCAGTACCAGCAGGCCCCGTATCAACCGCCGCCCCAGCAACAGGCGGCGCCAGCGCCCCAACCGCAGTACCAGCAGCCGCCACAGCAAGCGCAGGCTCCGCAACAGCAGGCTGCGAACCAGACGCCACTCGCCGGGTTCGACCGGCTCGCCGAGCGGGGCGTCGCGGTAGACGACCAGGTCGCCGGCGATCGCCGCGTCCGGCTCGGCCACGTGCAGCAGCCCCTGCTCGAGCTCGCCGAGCTGGTCGAGCAGCGCCTCGACCAGCGGCGCGTCCTCCGGCTCGAGCGCGCCCGCCTGCTCGCGCCGCA
>JAUILJ010000107.1 GCA_030433055.1 Polyangia bacterium | reverse complement strand
GACCACGGGCCCAGGCAAGTTCGAAGTCGCAGGAGACGCGGCCGAGGGCGAACTCAAGATCACCGTGAGCGTTTCTGGGCACAGCGTCGAGGTCGTCCTGGAGGTAGTGTCCAAGGAGCGCTACGACGCGCTGCTCGCCGCAGGCGATTTCGACCAAGCCGGCGAGCAAGGCGAAGCCGTCGCCCTGATCGCTGGTGGTGCGGTAGGCAGCAAAGAGGTCACCACGGAGACGAAGGGCGGCCGCAACTGGGTGGTCTTCGCCGCCATCGGCGGAGGCGCGCTGCTGCTGCTGCTCGGAGGGTTGGCGTTCGCGCTCCGCAGTCGCAAGCCGGTCTTGGTACTGCCACCAGAGTCCATCCCAGCTCCCCCGCAACCGCCTCCCCCGCCCCCCCCTTTGCCCAAGAAGATTTGCCCCACCTGCGGCACGATCTACGAGGGCGGTGAAGCGCAGTTCTGCGGCAATGACCAGACCCAGCTAGTCCCGATGAACTGAGCGCGTCTCACCCCCAAACCCGCATGAAAAAGCGGCGCACCCCCGAAGGGATACGCCGCAAAGCAAATCGCAGTCGCGTCGAGCGCGATCCGGTGCCCCACGGAAACCTGCAGAGCACCGAAGCGGTTCCTCAGATCAGGTCCTGGCAGCCGCAGCCGCAGCTATCCGAGAAGTAGGTCATGGTCGCCGCACAGGAGAAGCGGATCACCTGGCACTCCTCGGGGCTCATGCCCACGTAGTGCTTGGTGGGATCGGCCTCGAAGTCGCACTCCGTGTCTTCCTCGCACACGCCGTTCTCGAAGGCGCCCTTGGCCTCGCCGTCGGCACCGGCATGGCTGCGGATCAGCTTCTCGAACTCGCACAGGCTGGCGAAGTCCTTGGGGTAGTCGGCCCAGGCGGGCTGTCCGCACACGGGAGCGTCGTCGCGGCACTCCTTGGTGTTCAGCGACTCGCAGGTGCCCTTGTTGATTCCGCTCATCACGAAGTCGAATCCAGCAACGAAGTCCTGAGCCGCCTGGAAGTCTCCGGCGGCGAAGTTCTTCGCGTAGACGCGGTTGTCCGCGGTGACGCCCTCAGCGCAAGTCGGCTGAGCCACGCAGAGCGCGGGGCACGGCGTGGTGAAGCACTGCACCTGGACGCAGGACTCGTCCAGAGCGCAGTCCGCATCACTCGAGCAGCCAGCGTTCTGGCAGTGGACGCTGAGGTTGAGCTCGTAGGAACCCCACAGGTGGCGCTCATCGAGCGGCATGACCCAGACGTAGTAGCTGCCCGTACGGTCGAAGTGGGCGTCGAACTTGGTGCTCGAGTAGTTGTCGTCGTAGCTCCAGTCCGTGATCACGCCGCTCGCGTCGGTGACGAAGGCCAACGCGCCCAGGTGCTCCGGCCAGCCGCCTTCGAGGGCGAACGTGACGACGTCACCCGCAGACGCCTCGTAGATGAACGCGTGGCGAGCGTGGCCCTTCCAGACGTTCGCGGTGAGGCTGCCACCACACTCGAAGGCGTCGTCGTGGAAGATCCATCCACCGGCGCGGTACGCGCGCTCAGCGTTCTCTTTGCCCTGGTCGGGCGTGGGGGCTGTGTCCGAGGCGGCAGAACAGCCGAAGGTGGAAGCAGCGATGAGGCAGGCGCTCAACAGAGCAGACTTGAGTTGCATGAAACGTTCTCTCCTTTGGAGGGCGCGAGGGGTTGGAACTCGGCCCTTGGGGTTTCCGCCGTGAGGGTGTGGTATTCAGCCGCACGGTCGGATTCCACCCGACATGTAGGGCGCGCTGCTAGCTCTGAGCAAGCATCAGGTCAAGGAACGTTTCGTTAGCCAAGCCTTCGCCAAGGTACCTAACAAGCAGCCCTGCAGATCCCAGCTTTTAGTAATAACATCAAAGGCTTATGCGGCGGCTGGCAGCCGCCGACTGGCACGTAGGCGGGCCTGAAGAGATACCGCGAGTACGAGTCCACGCAGGGTCAGGCGGCGCCTGGAGGCGTCCACCCAGCCCCGCTCCTGGAGCCCCTTCAGCAGCCGCAGGGCCTCGCCAATCGGCAGGCGAGCGTGGCGCGCGACGTCGCAGACCCGCACGTGTTGCTGCGCAGGAGACAGATCGAGAAGAGCTAGGAGCAAGCAGGTGTCGGTGGTCTTCATGCGTGCAGTTGTCTCACGACTACTGAAAGCATGCCCAGCTCTCGACGGACATTCTATGTCACACCAACTCGGGCAGTCCGCTTGCCAGGCGCAGGCGCTGGGCGAGGCGCGTCAGCCGTTCCTCCCGGCGGATCTCGGACAGCGCGATGTCCAGCGCGCGTGGGTCGGCCACCAGCACACACAGCCGACGAGCCCGCGTCACCGCGGTGTAGAGCAGGTTGCGCGAGAGCATGACGAAGTGAGTCGTGAGCAGCGGAATCACCACCGCTGGGTACTCGCTGCCCTGGCTCTTGTGGATGCTGCATGCGTAGGCGAGGTTCAAGTTGTCGAGTTCCCCGAGTGAGTAGGCCGGCACCTCACGCTCCTCGAAACGCACGGTAACCTGTTTCCGCTCGGTATCAACCCCCACGATGCGACCGATGTCCCCGTTGAACACCTCACGCTCGTAGTCGTTCTTGGTTTGCATCACCTTGTCGCCCAAACGGTAGCGCTGCCCTCCTCGCTCGATCATCGCCCCGGCCGGGTTCAGCGCCGCCTGCAGCGCGGCGTTCAAGGCGAGCGTGCCCGCGGGACCGCGATGCATGGGCGTCAGCACCTGGACGTCAGCCAGAGGGTCGAGCTGAAACCGCGCGGGGATGCGCTGGGTCACGAGCAGCTCCACCACCTCCGCAGCCTTCTCTGGGTCCTTGCGGGGGATGACGAAGAAGTCGGCGTCCGGTTCTTCCGCTGGCGCCGATACCGGCATTTCCCCACGGTAAATTCGGTGTGCGTTCTGTACGATCCGGCTCTGCTCCGCCTGCCGAAACACCTCGTTCAGGCGCACCGTCGGCAGCACGGCAGACCCGATCAAGTCCCGGAGCACCGCGCCTGGCCCGACGCTGGGTAGCTGATCGGCGTCACCCACGATGACGACCCGCGCGGCGGGCGGTATGGCCGCGAGCAGTGATTCAGCGAGGGTCAGATCGATCATCGACGCCTCATCGACGATCACGGCGCCCACATCGAGGGGCTCATCGGCCGACTTCTGAAAGCCGCCGGCGCGGGGGTCGAACTCGAGCAGTCGATGGATGGTAGATGCGTCACGCCCAGTGGCTTCGCTCAGGCGCTTCGCGGCCCGGCCGGTCGGCGCCGCCAACCGCACCTCCAAGCTGGCGCCGAGAAAGACGCTGAGGATCGCCCGCACGATCGTCGTCTTGCCCACGCCGGGCCCGCCGGTGATGACGACGACCTTGTGCTCAGCGGCCAGCTCCACCGCCTGCCGCTGGGCTTCCGCGAGCTGGATGTCGAGGCGCTGTTCGAACAGCGCGATGTGGTGCTCGAGCCCCGTCAGCGCCTGACCGGGGCTATCCAGAAGCTCCCGAAGGTAGCCGACCACGTTGCACTCCGCCTCGTGGTAGCGGCGCAGGAACACCAGGCCGTCCTCGATCACCACCCGGTTCGACGCCCACAGCGCGTCTACTGCTGCCTCCACGTGGTCCTCGGAGACCTCGAGCATGCTCGCCGCACGCTGGACTAGCTCATGGCGCGCGCACAAGACATGCCCCGAGTCAGCGAGCTGCCTGAGTTCATGCAGCGCCCCAGCCTGTGCTCGCTCCGGATGATCGCCAGCGATGCCGATGGACTGAGCGATCTTATCTGCCGTACGGAAACCAATGCCGCGGACCTCGATTGCGAGGCGATAGGGGCTCTGCTGAACGATGCCTGCAGCCTTCTCACCGTAGCGCTCCACGATGCGGGCTGCGAGCTTCGGGCTGGCACCGTGAGACTGCAACAGTAGCAAGACGCTGCTCTGGAGCTTCTGCGCACTCCAGGCCTTGAAGAGCTCCCCCGCGCGCTTCTTCCCCAAGCCGGGCACCTCTCGCAGGCGCTCCGGATCCTCGTCCAGCACCTTCAACGTCTCCAGCCCGAAGTGCGCGACGATACGCTTGGCGAAGCCGGCACCTATCCCCTGGATGAAACCCGAGGAGAGGTAGCGCTCAATCCCCGCAAGAGTTTCCGGGAGGATTGGCACGAGCGTATCCGCCTTGAACTGGGCGCCGCGGCGCGGATCGACCATCATCTCTCCGCTGACGCGCACGCTGGTGCCCACCCCCACTGGAGGCAACACCCCGACGACGGTCAACGACCCGTGGGAGCGCACTCCACGCAGTCGCAACACGCGAAACCCCGTGTCTTCGTTCTCGAAGACGACGTGCTGCACTTCGCCGGTTAGAGTCTGGCCCACGGTGTTCGGATGTATAGCGGATGCCTCGCCCCGCGTGCGAGCGCGGGCCATGACCGCCAGTCAGCGACTTCGCCAGCGCCCCACCCTGCCCACGTCACTTTCGGCCATACCTGCTATGCTCCTGGCTAAATGTCGTTGGATCAGGGGGTTAGGCGGCACCGCGCCGGTCGTTTGCGGCAGTGGTGGAGTCTGGTTGCGCTCGGCTCTGGGATGCTGACCGCGGCGAGTGTCTCGGGGTGCAACGAACGAACTGGCGCCGCACCGGAGTCAACCAGCTCCGCCAGCGCCAGCGCCACGACGCAAGCAGCGCCCAGCGGAGCTGACAGCTCGAGCGGCGTCAGGCCGGCCGAGAGCGCCCCGTCCCTGAACGGTGCGGCGACCGAGGTACCCAGGCAAGCGCGGGGCTGCGGCGAGCTGCGCTGCCTGGAGTTCGACGACGCCCGCGCGGCTTTCGACCACGTGCTCCAGCGGGAACCACGGGTGCTCGCCATCGGTGAGGCGCACGCGCAGAAAGGCAGCGAGGCCATCCAGTCGGGTGCATCCCGCTTCAAGGACCAACTCTTGCCGAGCCTCAAGGGCAAGGCATCCGACCTACTCCTCGAGCTCTGGTTTCCCAACCCGAAGTGCCGCAAGGAAACGGTTGCCAAGGTTCGCAAGCAGCAAGAGGTGGTGACCAAGAAGCAGGCTTCTACCAACAAGAACGAATACGTAGAGCTGGGCAACGCCGCGAAGGCGCTCGGAATCACCCCACGCAGTCTGCACCCGAGCTGTGACGAGCTCGAGGCCATCACCAGGGCCGGCGCCGGAGACATCGGGCTCATGCTCGAGACCGTCGCCAAGAACACCCAGCACGACGTAGAGGTCCTGCTCGAGCGCCAGGAGGAACGGAAACAGCCGAAGCTCATCCTTGCGTACGGTGGCGCGTTGCACAACGACCCCTACCCCAAGCCCGGCGCCGAAACCTGGAGCTTCGGCGTGAAGCTGAAGGCGAAGGCGAAGGCGCGCTATCTCGCGCTGGACATGATCGTCCCAGAGTACATCAAGGAGACCCCTGCGTGGCAGGGCATGCCGTGGTACTCGAGCTACATCGAGCTCGCCAAGGCGCGACCCGGTCACGGAGCGATGCTGTTCGAGCCACGCAACGACGAGCTTGTCCTAATTTTTCCACGCAGCAATTCAGGGACCGTGGCACCCCCGCCCGCAGGCGACTGAGCGCCTGTCAGTTCTTGATGCCTGCCCCAGACGCCGAAGCCGAGTCCGCCGGGACCTCCGACGCGCGCCGCAGACAGCGTCGCTGGCTGCTCAGCATCGGCATCTTCGTCGTCGCGGCGGCGGGGATGGCCACCACGTCGCTGGAACTCGAGCGGGCTGAGCGAAGCCACGCCCGACAGCATAGCCAGCTCACGGCAGACCTGTCGGCGGGCAAGCTCGAAGACTTCGTTCGTGACCGTATGCTGGCGCTGGAGGTCATGAAGTGGGCCATCCGAGAGGGCAAGCTGAGAGACAAGGATACGTTCGAGGCCAAGGGCACCGCGATCGCGGCGCAGTTCGGGGGCTATCGGGCCATCAACTGGATAGACGAAGCAGGGGTGATTCGCTTCGCGAGCCCGCGCGAGTCCAACCAGATGGTGTTGGGACGCAGCGTGCTGAAGCACCCCCAGGCGGCAGGATATTTCCGCGCAGCAACACGAGACCGCCAGCCCCACGCGACTCATCCCCTGACTTTGTTCCAAGGGGAACAAGGCTTCGCCAGCTACATCCCCGTCTCGACTGACCCGAAGCTCGGCTATCTGAACGCGGTGTTCGACACCAAACGACTGATTGAGGCTTGCTTCGCCCGCAGCCAGAACGCGACCAGCTATCGGGTGACCGACAACGAGCGCTTGCTCTACGAGAGCCCGATGTTCGCCGACCGGGTCTCCATGACCAGCACCGCCACCGTGCGAGTCCTGGATCGAAGCTGGAAACTCGAGGTCCGCGCGAAGGGCGGCGGTAGAGAGCCAAGCCACTGGTGGGTGCACGTCATGAGCACCCTGTTCGCGGCAGGCATCGCCGCAGCGGCGCATTTCGCCCTGTGGCGCGCGGCTGAGCGAGAACGCGAGGAACGCACCCGGCGACATCTGGCAGAGCGGCTCCAGGACACCAACAAGCTCGAGGCCGTAGGGCAGCTCGCAGGCGGTGTCGCCCACGACTTCAACAACCTGCTCACCGTGGTGGCCAGCAACATCGCCTTGCTCCACGAAGCAGAGCTCGATGAGTCGGCACGAACCGCCATCGACGAGATCGAAAGCGCCGCGAGTCGAGGAGCCGAACTGACCACCCAGCTGCTCGCCTACTCGCGCAAGCAAGTCGTACAACCGAGGCCGGTGGATATCGACGCCGCTCTGACCCGCGCGGCGGGCATGCTGCGCAGGGTGCTCCGGGAGAGCATCCAGATCGAACTGGACCTGGAACGAGGCCGAAAGAGCGTGATCAGCGACCCCGGGCAGCTGGACCGCGCGCTGATCAACCTCGCGCTGAACGCAGGGGACGCGATGCCGGAAGGCGGTCTGCTGACGCTGAAGAGCTACCTCAGAGGGAGCCGAATCTGGATTGAGGTCGCTGACGACGGCGCAGGGATGAGCGACGAAGTTGCCGCTCGAGCGTTCGAACCGTTCTTCACCACGAAGCCGGTGGGTAAGGGCACCGGACTCGGCCTCTCCACGGTCTACGGTGTGGTGAGCCAAGCAGGGGGAGAGGTCAGCGTGGACTCCCGACCTGGCGCGGGGGCTACGTTCCGCATCTGGTTCCCCTCTACCGATGAAATCCCCGAGGAAGTGAAGCGCCCTCCTTCCAGCTCCAAGTTCAACGCTGGTGGGCGGCGAAGAGTGCTGCTGGTGGAGGACGATCCGGGAGTGCGGCGCGGCGCCGCCCGCGCGCTCCGCCGAGCAGGATACGAAGTCATCGAAGCGCCCAATGGCCAAGCAGCGCTGACTGTGTGGAACGAAGACATCGACGCGCTGGTGACCGACGCCGTGATGCCAGAGCTCGGAGGTAAAGGGCTGATCGAAGCGCTGCGCAAGAAGAAGCCGAGCCTCGCGGTCGTCCTGATGAGCGGTCACGCACCCGACGTACTTGGCGACGCATTGGGCAGGCTAGACGTCATCTACCTGCCGAAGCCATACGGCCCGGCGGAGCTCATCGAGGCGCTCAAAAGCGCCATCCTCAGCCATCCACCGGATGATCCGTCAGGCTCAACGTAGGCGCAGTTCCCGCCACACGTCTTGGTGGAGTAGGGCGAGGACGGTGACAATTTCTAGGCGGCCCAGCCACATCGCGCCGGTGAGCAGCAGTTTCGCTGGGTGGGAGAAGCCTGCGAAGCTGCCCATGGGCCCCGCGTGACCGAAGCCGGGCCCAACGTTGCCGAAACAAGCGAGCGACGCAGAAAACCCCACGACCAGATCCGAGCCCATCAGGACCAACATCACCCCGACGATGAAATAGCCAAAGTAGTAGAGCACCACGAGGGTGAAGACCGAGCGCATGATGTCGCGGCTCACGGAGCGCCCCTGATACTTGATGGGCAACACCGCGCGCGGGTGCAGCACGCGAGTGATCTCTCGCACCACGTGCTTCATCACGAGGAGTATGCGCACGGCTTTGGGTCCGCCCGCCGCGCTGCCAGCGCAGCCGCCGACCACCATCGCAAGCACCAGCAACGCCTTGAGATTGTGCCCCCAAAGCTCGTAGTCCGTGCTCGCATAGCCCGTGCTGCTAATCATGCTGGCAGACTGAAAGAGCCCAAGCCGCAGGTGTTCTTCGCCGGGGATGCCCCCGGCGAGACCGAAGGCCACGCTGATGCCGACGAACAGCGTCACTCCGGCGTAGAACTTGAACTCCGAATCCCTGAGGAAACCTAGCGGGCGCCCCGCCAGCACGCGAAACTGCAGCGCGAAGCTCGCACCGGCCAGCAACATGAACACCGTGAGCACCCACTCCGCCGCGGGGTTCGCGTAGCCCATGATCGACTCGGGATGCGGTGAGAACCCCCCGGCCGCCATGGTCGTCAAGGCGTGGCACAGCGCATCGTAGAACGGGAACCCACACAGCATCAGCGCGACGATGAGCGCCGCAGTGAGCGCGACATACAGGATCCACAAGCGGCTGGCGCTCTGCCGGATCTGCGGGCTCACGCCCTCCGCTGGAGCGCCGGAAGCTTCGGCGAAGAACAGCTGTCGCCCCGCGATGCCCAGGCGGGGCAGTACGACGACGAACAGCGCGATGATGCCGAGCCCGCCGAACCACTGAGTCATCGCCCGCCACAGGAAGAACGAGCGGTCGAAGCGCTTGAAGTCGGTGAGGATCGTGGCGCCGGTCGTGGTCAACCCACTGATCGACTCGAACAACGCATCCACTGGGTGGAGCCCATGCAGCACGTAGGGAACCGCGCAGAAGACGCCCAGCACGAGCCACGTCAGGCTCACGATGGCGAGAGCTTCAGCCCGGTGCAGGACGCTGACCTTCGGCGTTTGACTCCCCAGCACGGTGCCGACCACGAACGTCGTGGCCAACGACATGGAGAACTGAACCGCGCTCGCGGTCGCTCCGTCGATCAGCGCCATCGCGATGGGCGCGATGAAGGCCAAGCAGAAGCTGCGCAGCAGCTGTCCCACCAAACCAAAGACGAGCAAGAGCCGCATCAGTCGTCCTGCGCCCGTACACCAGACACACGCACGCGTTCGCTTTGACTCGAATGGGAGTGGGTGAGGAAATACTCTCGCGTCGCCTCTTCGTCGCCGTGGTGACAGAAAATCAGGAGCTTGTCCCCTGCACGCAGCGCATCGTTTCCTCCGGGTACCAAACTCTGACGCTCACGCAAGATGGCGCCAATCACCGCAGCGGTGGTCAGCCGGATGTCTCGCAGCAAACGAGCCTCGAAGTCCATGGGCAGGGTCACCTCAATGACGCTCGCGTCGCCGTGCTCGAGCACGGCGCGGATCTCGAACTCCGTCTTCTCCAAGCTACGTGCCACGGAGCGAATGGCCGCGCCGCGACTCGAGCGGACGACGTCGATGCCTACCTTCTCGAACATCAGCTCGTTGGAGAGCTTGTCGGCTCGGGTCACGATGCGTTCGACTCCGAGCTGCTTGGCGAGCAGGGAGATCAACAGGTTCTTCTCATCGTTGTTGGTCACCGCGACCACCACCGGCATGTCCCCGATGCGCTCCTCCTCGAGCAGGGTGAGATCAGCGCCGTCGCCATGCAGCACCAGACTGTCCAGCTCGTCAGCGACTACCTCACAGCGGGCGAGGTCACTCTCGATGAGCTTGACCCGCCACTTGGCAGCTTCGAGGCCACGCGCCACTTCGACCCCGACCGTCCCTGCACCGATCACCGCGGCCTGGCGACGGGCGCGGGACTTCTGGCCAACGTGTGCGGCAGCGACCAGCTCCTGAAGCGGAGCCCACCGCCCCATGACGATCAAGCGGTCACCGGCCTCGATGCGGGTGCCGCCCTTCGGCATCACCAGTTCCTCGCCTCGGCGCAGCGCGACGATCAAGGCGTGCCTGGGCAGCTTGAGGGACTTGAGCGGCGCCGAGGTCAACTCCGCGCCCTCATCGACGGCGATCCGCAGCAGCGCGATACTACCGTCGGCAAACACTTCGACGTCCAGCGCGCCCGGCACCGTGACGATGCGTACGATCTCCGAAGCCAGCTGCTGAGCCGGCCGCACCACCACGTCGATGCCCAAGGCCTCCGAGACGTCTCGCTCCTCCTCGTCCTCCAAGAAGCCGGCGCCATTGAGCAGGCAAACCGTGCGCGCCGTGCCACGCCGCTTCGCGGCCAGACACGCGACGATGTTCTCTTCATCGTTGGTCGTACAGGCGATGAACGCCTCCGCGCGATCCACTCGCGCCTGGTCGAGCACACGTGGGGAGGTGATGGCTCCAAAAACCACCTCGACATCGAGGCGCTCGGTGCTGGTTCCGAGCTCCGCCTCGTTGCCAACCACGACCACGCTGTGTTCCACCATCAGCGCTTCGGCGATTCGGGCCGCCATTTGGTCATCGCCCGCAACGACTACGAACACTCGTGGCCTCCCGCCGAGGCCCACCTGGTACGCCAGGTCCCGGGTGTGGCAACAGCGCTGTGACTCCACATGCCCTGTGTTTTACCCAGCTTATGCTCCCAGGAGAATGCGCACCCGCACGCGGGTGTCTCCGCAGGTGCTCCAGCGAGTCACTCTGGGCCGTTCAGCTTGCCCCAAAGCCCGGTGAATACTACCGATTGCAGCCACGATGCAGGAGTCCTCACAAGTTCACGCTTTGGGCGCTGGGTCGGGCTGCGCGTGTAGCTCCGCCGGCCCGCTCGACCTCACAGGCGGTCCCCGCAAGTACGAACGGGACCGCCCATTCAAGGTCGAGCACCTGGCGCTGGACATCGAGCTCGACTTCGACTCCAAGCAAGTGCGCGGCAGCGCTCGCCTCGACTGCGCCCGCGTGGACAGTCAGGCGACGACCTTGATCCTCGACGCGGTGGACTTCGAGATCAGCTCGGCGAGCATCATTTCCTCCGGGAAATCTACCAAGGCCAGCTATCGCTACGATGGTGAGCAGATCGAGCTCGCGATTGGGAAGCGCCTCAAGGATTTCAGCGTCGAACTCCACTACAGCGCCGAGCCGCGCCGTGGGTTGTACTTTCTCACCCCCGATAAATCCGTACCCGAGCGCCCGACGCAGGTCTGGTCCCAGTGCCAAGACGAGGACGCACGCTTCTGGTTCCCTTGCCACGACAAGCCGCACCAGAAGATGACCACGGAGCTGAAGGTCAAAGTGCCTGCGGGCATGACCGTGCTGAGCAACGGTGACCTGGTGTCTTCACGCACCCCCAGCGTGTCCAAGCGCGGCAAGTCGAAGGGCCGCACGCCAAAGACGTGGAGCTACCACTTCAAGCTCGAGCAACCGCAGCCGAGCTACCTGGTGACGTTGGTCGCGGGCTACTTCGAAGTGCTGAGCCAGGAGCTCGAGCTCGGCGAGCGCAAGGTGCGCGTCGCATACTATGTTCCACCGGGGAGGGAGGCAGACGGCAAGCGAGCGTTCAGCGAGACACCGCGCATGCTCCAGCTCTTCTCCCGAAAGACCGGCGTCCCCTACCCCTATGGCAGCTACAGCCAGATCGTGGTCAGCGACTTCATCTTCGGCGGCATGGAGAACACCACTGCCACGACGATGGAGGAGGAGATCCTGCTCGACTCCAAGGCCGCGCGGGACGTCGATAGCAACTACCTCGTGGCACACGAGCTGGCTCACCAGTGGTTCGGGGACTACGTCACGTGTCGAGATTGGTCTCACGCCTGGCTCAATGAAGGCTTCGCCATGTTCTTCGAGCTGGTCGAGCGCGAAGACCGACTCGGAGCCGACGAGTACGCCTACGCGCTTCGACGCAACCTAAATAATTACCTCGCGGAATCGGGCGTGTACCGCCGAGCCATCGTCTGCCGCGACTACGACTCCCCCATCGATCTGTTCGACCGCCACCTGTATGAGAAGGGCAGCCTCGTGCTGCACATGTTGAGCAGGGAGTTGGGTGAGGCGCGCTTCTGGCAAGGTGTGCAGCTCTACCTCACGCGCCATGGCTGGGGCATCGTGGAGACCAACGACCTGATGCGCGCCCTCGAGAGCGTCAGCGGGAGGAGCCTCGAGCGCTTCTTCGACACCTGGGTCTACCGCCCAGGCCACCCGGTACTGAAGCTCAAGGTCGCGTACTCCGATGGTCACCTGAACGTCGATCTCAAGCAGACCCAGCGGGGCACAGACGTGGCCATGTTCGATCTCCCTCTGAGCATCGAAGTGGCGCACTCGGAGAAGAGCAAGAAGCGCTATCAGCGCCGCATCGACACCGCTCAGGGTTCGCTCTCGGTGGCGATGCCCAAGGCGCCGCTCTGGGTGGAGATCGACCCAGACTATCTCATTCTCGGTCGGATCGAGGTGGAGTGCCCTCTGGACATGCTGGAGCGGCAACTCGCGAGCGGCCCCAGGGCGAAGACGCGCTGGGTCGCCGCGGAGCTGCTCGGAAAGAAGGGCGGACGCCGCGCGATCAACGCCCTGGCCAAGTGCCTGGGCAACGCCGAGGAAGCTTGGATGGTCCGCGCGGAAGCGGCGCACGCACTCGGGCGCACCCGCGACGAACGTGCGAAGGTCGTGCTCCTCGAGCACGTAGCCGCTGGCGATGATCGCGTGCGCCGAGCGGTGATCTGGGGCATCGGTAACTTCCACACCGCCGATGTCGAAAAGCCCCTGCTCAAGCACGCGCGGCGTGACGCGAGCTACCTGGTGCAGGCGGAGGCCGCCCGCAGCCTGGGCAAGAATCGTGGCGGCGGTGCCCGCGCTGCGCTGGAGAAGCTCCTGAGTGAGGAGTCTTGGGCTGACGTCGTCAGGAGCGCCGCGCTCAACGGCTTGGCCCAGCTTGGAGACGAAGCCGCCCTACCCAGCGTGCTCGAGACATCTCAATACGGAGTCCCCACGCGAGGTCGCCGCTCCGCGATCCTCGCCTTGCCCGAACTGTCCCAGGAACGTCGCGTGCGGCGACACCTCGAGGCGCTACTGGAGGATCCTCACCCCCACGTCCGCGGCGATGTGGCGAGAGCTCTGCAATCCCTGGGTGATCCGGCGGCGCGTGGGGCGCTGCGGGGCCAGCTGTCCCGGGAAGTGGATGGGCGGGTGCGCCGTAGGTTGCGGGGAGCGATCGACGCCTTGACCAACGGCGGCAAGTCGACGGACCGTCGCCTGTCCCGAGACATGGAGCACCTTCGAGAGAAACTCCAGGAACTCGAGGCGAAACTAGGTCGCCTCGAGCAGAAGAAAGGAAAGTCCAAGTGAGTGATCCCGTTTCGCTTCGCCGCGAGGAAATAGGTGGCGGTCGAGTGGCGATCGTAACCATCGAGCGCGAGGAGCGCATGAACACGCTCTCGCGGGATACCCTGCTCGCGTTCGGGCGCATCGGGCGAGAACTCACTCAGAGCGCTGACGCCCGTGCCGTGGTGATCACCTCGGCGGGGCAGAAGGCCTTCTGCGCCGGCGCGGATCTCAAAGAGCGCAAGGGCATGGATGAGAACGACGTGCGCAAGCAGCTCGAGCTCTACCGCAGCGAGCTGTTGTGGATCGCCGACTACCCGGCGCCGGTGGTCGCTGCGATCAACGGGGTCGCGCTCGGAGGCGGCCTGGAGCTGGCGCTCCTGTGCGACCTGCGCGTGGCGGCGGAGCACGCGCTGCTGGGCTTGCCCGAGGTGAGCATCGGCATC
>JAUILJ010001023.1 GCA_030433055.1 Polyangia bacterium | reverse complement strand
AAGCGGAATGGGTGGTCCACCGCGACATGCCCGTCCGGCACAAAGGTAGGTTGCCGCGATCTCTTTCAAGGGGACGGATGATGGAGCTACACCTCCAGTTCGGCTACGGAATGATGCAGCACTGCCGCCATCTGCTCACAGAGTGGGGCGGCGGCACCGTGGTCCTCAGCCCTCGGGATCTGAACGGCGGCCAACTTCAGAGCCTCGCCGATGACTTGACACGCATCGAAGGCGGCAAGGTGCTGCTTGATCCCCAGTTCTACCTTCCGCACGCCGACCACGAACGGCTTTGCTCGCACGATTTCTGGCCCGAGGACTTCGCTTCCGGTTCGTTCTTTGAGGGCCGCGAGATGGCGGCCCTCATCCGGAAGCTCGTCGAGCTGAACAGCAGCCTCGGTACTGAGGCGGTCATACTCCCTGGCATGCTGGCGACGGAGGTGGGCAACCTATGGCTGGCCCACCATCAAGCATTCCTGTCCACGGCGCGCGACCTGGCGGGAGACAAGCCGCTCATGAGCACTCTCGCGCTCGACGCGGACACGACGAGGAATCGCGAGCAGGTCACGGAGCTGCTCGACTCGGTCACGAAGTGGGGTGCGGATGGTTACTACATCGTTTGCGAGCACCCAAAAGGGGAGTACCTCGTCGAGGATCCGATCTGGCTCGGAAACATCCTCGATCTGACAGCGGGCTTGCGGCTCTCCGGCGCGCACGTCGTGCTCGGCTACTGCAATCACCAGATGCTCGCAGCCCACGTGGCCGGTGCGAATGCGATCTGCTCCGGGACGTGGATGAATGTTCGATCGTTCCCGCCGGACAAGTTTCGCAACGAATACGACGAGGAGGTCCGGCGGCGTGCCACGTGGTTCTACTGCCCACAGGCGCTCTCTGAGTACAAGGTCCCATTCCTCGACGTCGCTCACCAACAGGGCGTACTCGAACTCATGAAGCCGTCGCCCGAATTGGATGGCGGCTACCTGGATAAGCTGTTCAGCGGCATTCAGCCGTCAACTGTGAAGCCTTCGGAGCAGACGGCCTTCCGGCACTACCTTCACGCCCTTCGCGCCCAGGCACGTTCGCTCGACAGCGCACCGGGTTACGACGAAGCCAAGGCTGCGCAAGATCAGATGTTGGCTGGCGCGGACGACCTGCTTGGGACGCTTGCCTCGAACGGAGTTCGTGGTGCGAACCGCGACTTTGGGGAGTGCATCGAGGTGAATCAGGCGGCGCTGACAGTGCTGGACACCCTTCGAGGCCCAGTTCTTCGGCGCAGGTGGTCTGACCTGTAACGCGCGTGGCTACCTCTCACGCGAAGCCGAGAGCGGGCGCGAGAGCAAGCCAGTCCTCGGCGGACGGAGGCCGGGCCCGCACCAACTCGAGTCACTAGGTTAGAGAGACATGGCTAAGTTCAACGCGAACCAGTTTCGGCAGAAGCTCCGCCAGGCGCAGAGGCAGGCCGAACAGAGGGCTCGGCAAGTCCAACGCCGCTTAGAGCAAGACATCAAGCGCGAAGTTGACAGGGTGGGCCGGGAGAACAAGAGGAGGGTGGACGCCCACAACCGCAGAGCGATGGCTCACAACCGGAAGGCCATCACCGACCTCAACCGGCAGCTTCGATCGGCATCAAGTAGCGTCCGCTACACGGTGCCCGAACAGCAGCTCGCGGACCGGGTACATGCCGCAGTCGGCCAGCTCGACCCTCGGAATTACGACACCTTTCTCAGCTACGCTCGCATCGACGGAGCAGAGGTTGCGTCCGCCCTCCGCGATGAGCTTGAGGCACTTGGCGTGGCAGTCTGGTTCGATGAGATTGCGATCGTCCCAGGTCGCAGCCAGTCGCTTCAGATGGATGCGGGGCTGCAGAAGGCGCGCTCGGGCATTGCTCTGCTCACGCCGGCATACCTCACGGGTCGGTTCTGGACAGAGAGAGAGTTGGGCGCGCTGCTCGACAAGGATTTCCTCATTCCTTTGCTTCACAACGTGAGCTTTGAGGACGTGAAGCAGTACAGCGGCATCCTGCCGGACCTGGCTGGGTTCACCACGGAGCGAGACTCCGTCGAGACCATCGCGAAGAAGATCGCAGCGGCCGTCGTCGAGGAGGAGTGAGGGCCAGGGGCGACGGTTCCAGGCTGGATCTGGTTGACGAGCGTGACGAAACAGCTCGATCGGCTGCCAGGTCATCAACCCCCAAGACCGATTGCATCCGCGGGCCCGCGAATTCCCGGCACCAAACTGGCGCAGGCCCCGTTCAGGGCAGGCGGCTTGGAGCGGTCCGACCACCTAACCCCCGAACACGTTGGAGGTTAGGTGGAGCGGGCGAAGGGACTCGAACCCTCGACATTCAGCTTGGGAAGCTGACGCTCTACCAACTGAGCTACGCCCGCTACGTGGGGTCGCCCGCGGGGGCGACTCGGTGGTGCAGCCTAGCGCCGGGGGGTGGGGGCGCCAAGGGGGTCATTGGGTGACGCGTTGGAGGCCCTGTTGGATGGAGCGGATGCGGGGGTTGATGGAGAGGGCTT
>JAUILJ010001022.1 GCA_030433055.1 Polyangia bacterium | reverse complement strand
CCGTGGAGGAGTTCAACCGGCGGATCACCGCACTCTACAGCGAGGCGCCGGCTTCGCCCTCGCGCGACCAGGCCGCGGACCTGAGGCGGAAGGAACTCGACGTGACGATCGACTTCCGCCTAGGGACGGAGTTTCCTGCCGCGCGACGCGATGCCCTCTGGGCGGTGCAGCAACGACTCCACGGAAGCCCGGTCACGTTCCTGGTCCGGGCGATGCTCGGGCGCCTGTTCGCGCGCAGCCTGGAGCGCGGCGCGAAGGGCCGGGCGCGCCACGTCGTCAAGGCGTATGAGGACGTGCTGAGTCTGGAGGAGTTAGAGCTCTTCTTCGGCCAAGAGGAGGCACAGGATCCCAGCCTCCCGACCGACAGGGCTCCGGGCTGACACGACGACGTTCTGACTCCCAAGCGTTTGTTCTGCAAGGCTCGCGCTCGAGCGATGCCGCGGTCGGAGAATTCGAGCTGCGGTCGCGCAGGAAGGGTGACGTGCACGAAGCTCACCGTAGCTACGGTTCTGAGTCGATCAGCCAGCCGCGCGACACCAACGGTGCATCCGAGACCGCATTGCGCGCGAGCCCCGCGCACCCACTCACTCACGCGGTCAGAGGGCACCCCGCCCCCGCGAAGGGATCCAGAAAGGGGGAGATGTTCGCGGGGAACGGAGCGCCCAGAAGTTCATGATCCCGAGAGGCGAGTCATGCGCGCGGCGTCGCACGAGCGTCATAGTCCAGTCGTGGGTTGAGCTCGTGGGTCTCCCAGTTGATGTCCTCGGGGCGCCCCCAGCGCCACTGGTACACGGCCACGAGGAGCGCATCGAGGCTCACGCGGACGGCTTGGCCGGCTAGGAGTCGCGCGTACGCCGTGCCCCTCTCGGGTGACAGCGGCGCGTCATCGGCTGGCAGCCACCACCACTCGAGGAGACCGTCCCCAGGGTCGACGAGTGCCCACGGAGCGTGCTGAAGCTGCACGGGCGAGTCGACGAGTGGTCGACGCTCCCAGGTCACCGGAGGCTCCCAGCGGCGCTCAGCGAGCTCGCGCGCCCCGAGAAAGGCGTTGAGCAGCTCAGCTTCCCCAGGGGGCAGCTCGAGCATCGCCAGGATGTCGGGCCGGTCGAGGCGTCCGACCCAGTCGAGCACGCCTTGGAGGAGCGCTGCAGCCTCTGCGGGACGCTGCGAGGGTGGCTTGTTCGCCAGGCCGAGCGCGGCCCGAAGAAGCCCGTCAAGCCGCACCGGCACCGATCCGAGGGGCACGGAGACGAAACCCGGCTGCGAGGCGAGGCGCGCGGGGACGTGCGGCATGGGCGACGGCGCTCCAGGGTTTGAAGGGATGGCTCGGCGAGACGCACGCTCGACCACTTCGCTCTCCTCAGTAGCGGGAGCGAGTGGGGTGACCGGACAGGTCGATCGGAACCAGGCGAGCCTTCGTGTCCAGCGGATGAGCTGCACCAGCCTGCTTCGTCGTTGCGAGGCTGCAGCGTTCTGCGGCGCTTCATCTCCAGTGGTGCAGCTCGGTTCCGTCCGTCACGTCCTCGGTCAAGCTGCGGATGGAGCCGCACCTCGCCACTGAGTCAGCGCGATCTGGCCCAGGAACCGATCACGAAGATCCCGGAACGCTGATTCCCTGCGCAACGCAGTGCAAACGCACGCGCTTGCCTCGTGTGCGCGCCGCCGGTGACTCGCGACAACGACGACGCTCGCAGTAGCCACCACACCGTGTGCACGTACAGCAAGGTGGCTCCGACTCACGAACACGCGCGCAGGAATTCTCTCTGCCGCAACGCTGATGCGCGTCACCAACTCGCTGGGCCCCGTTTCGGGGCCGACCGCCTACCGCGCGAGAGTGATGAGGCAGCCCTCTGAGCGGGGACACGAACAGCAGAGCTTGTGAGCGCGAGTGGCTCGCCGGCGCGTCGGCGTTGGCAGCTTAGCCTGATCAACCTCGCGAGAAGGCCAAGCTGCGCGGTCTATTCCGGAACGCCTAGTCCCACCGGACCCACGTAGTCGGTTGGTGCTTGCGTTGCACTAAGTGCCAAGGCTCGCCCCCGGCCATTTGGATTCTCGCCGCTCGGTTGAGCGCGGTTCGCCTTCGGGGCTCCATAGAGGGCTCGTCGTCGTCGCATTCCTCTCTCCGGTGCGCGCTGCGCCGCGCGCGCTCGCGCTCGGCTCGCAACGCATTCGTAACGACAGCTCGCCATCGTGGTTGCACCCACACGCGGGCTTGGTAGGATCAGGCCACGAGCTGGGTACTGCGAGGGGGATCTTCCGTGCTGCGCCGCTACACGACGTCGACACCGGGAGAGGTCGATAAAGTCTATCGCCGTGCGGGTGCCGAATCTCTTCTCCGCTCGCTCACTGTCAACCATCAGATTCAGCGCCAGATATTGCTGCACGCGATGTACCCCCTGTTCGAGGCGGCTGAACTCGTTGGCCCGTGGGGCGCTGGTCGTCACATCGATGCGCCTGAAAGACGCGGTGCATCTTTTCGCGGCTGGCGGGCGAGGTGCTCAAGTGAACGCCATACGGCAGAGCTTGGTA